>JANQTG010000001.1 GCA_030731855.1 Cellulophaga sp.
TGAATAAAAATCCACTGCGTCCATTTATAATAATCAGGGTTTGAGGTGCGGACTTCGCGACTCCAATCGAAAGAAAATCCAATTTTATCGAGCTGTTTTCTATACCCTTTGATGATGTTTTCTTGGTAATTTTCATCATTTATTGAGGTTGCTTCGTTCTTGTCAATTAAAGCTTCATTTTTAATTGTACCGTCTTCATTTACGTATTTTGGTAAAATTTTACCGTTTGTATCTAAACAACCATCAATATTAATAGAGGTGGTAACTGCTGGGTGCAAACCGGTTTGTATCGCATATTGTTCAGCGGGTAGCCCAAAAGAATCGTAACCCATTGGATGCAACACGTTAAAACCTTTGTGTCTTTTATAACGTGCATAAATATCACTTGCAATATACCCTAGCGGATGACCAACATGTAAACCCGCTCCCGAAGGATATGGAAACATATCTAACACATAGAACTTTTCTTTTTCGGCATTATTGGTCGCTTTAAAAGTTTGATTGTCTGACCAATATTTTTGCCATTTGGCTTCAATTTCTGTGAAATTGTAATTCATTGTAAATAGTTTGTAATACCGTATTCGGTTTTTTTATGCGATGCAAAAATAAGTTTATTCTGCCAAAGGCGAAAACGATTATGAAACTATAAAAAGTGTACGGTAATCGATAAAATAGGGATACTCATACTTTAAAAACTTATCTTTAAATCGTGAACAATTTTTATAAACTTGTAGTACTAAAATGTATAATTTTAGGATTCACTATCCAAACTATACATGCTCAATTAGGATTCTGTACTGGGAATTCTGGCGATCCTATATTTACAGAAACTTTTGGCAGTGGTACCATCGCAGGACCGGCCTTAGGTTCTGGAATTACTACTTATTTATTTACCAACGGTACTCCAAATGATGGTAGTTACACCATATCAAACCGAACAAACTTTTTTAATTGGCATGACACACAAGACCATACTCCTAATGATGTTAACGGAAAAAGTTTAATTGTTAATGCAGATTTTACGGCTGGAGAATTTTACCGACGTACTGTAACGGGACTTTGTGAAAATACCACTTACGAATTTTCGGCATGGTTAATAAACTTATTGCCTGCGGGGAGTTGTAATGGAAATGGTATTCCCATAAATGTAAAATTTGAAATCTGGGATGCAACAGACACGAACCTGTTAGCATCTGGAGATACCGGTAGAATTGCTAATAAAACTTCGCCAGTTTGGGAACAGTATGGATTAGTTTTTCAAACAGCGCCAGGGCAGAATGCTGTAATTCTAAAAATGCTCAATAACGAAGTTGGGGGTTGTGGCAATGATTTAGCCATAGATGATATTTCATTTAGAACTTGTGGCGATTTTATCGAAATAAGGGACCCTGAAAACGCAAACAATATCGAAGCTTGTGCTGTAAATGGTGCGGTAACTACCCTCTTAACTGCAACTCCAGATTTTACTATTTATCAGACCCATGCTTATCAATGGCAAGAAAGTTTAGATGGTTTAAATTGGACAGATATTATAGGAGAAACCAATCAGTCTATTACCACGCCCGCATTAACAAACACCACTTACTATAGAGTTAAAGTTGCCGAAGACGCTATTAACTTAGTAAATCAGCTTTATAGTTCCGTGTCTGAAATCTTTGATATTCTTATTATTGAACAACCATTAGACCCAATTAGTAACGGTGACGTTCAGGCCTGTGTAAATGACCTAAAACAAGTTAGTGTTACAGTACCTATGAATACCTTAGTAGATTGGTATGATTCACCTGTTGGCGGAGCTTTATTACAAGAAGATAGCCAAGTATATGATCCTACTGCAGCAGGTACGTATTACGCAGAGGCTCGAAGTTTATTAGGTAATTGCCTTTCCGCTGGCAGAACACCCGTAAGCATACAATTTATAGATTTACCACTTGTAACAGATGAAAATTTGACTTTCTGCGAAAACGAAACTATACTTTTATCAGCAAACCTACAGAATGTAACATATTTGTGGAATACAGGAGAAATTACCGAAACTATCACTGCATCAACACCAGGAATTTATACTGTTCAAGTAACTAATACTGTAAATTGTTCAAGTACAAAAACAATAAATTTAGTCCAGATTGATATTCCTAAGTTTAAAGAAATAAAATCGGTCGATTATGATATTGTTATGGGTATCGAAAATGAAGTGGGCGATTTTGAATATTCGATTGATGGGTTTAGTTATCAAGATGCTCCTATTTTTACAAATAGAGAAGCTGGCCTATATACAATTTCTGTAAGAGAAAAAAATGGTTGTGGTTTTATGTCGATGGACTATATACACTTGGTGATTCCTAAGTTTTTTACTCCTAACGGTGATGGTGAAAACGACACTTTTGTAATTGGTGGTATCGAATTTTTTAGCGATTACGAAGTAACTATTTATGACCGTTACGGTAAACTTTTAAAAAGTATTCGCAATGTTGCAAATGGGTGGGATGGCACTTTTAATACCAAGAATTTACCCGCTAGTGATTTTTGGTATAAAATTACAATAGGTGAAAAAATAGTTAAAGGTCATTTTACTTTAAAACGATAATTGCTTTCTTTTTATAAGCTGATTATGCCTTAATTAAAAAGAAAAAAGCCTCTAAATGTCGCTAGATTTAACAAATGGTTAAAGTTTAAACAAGTTCTGAATTTACTTTGCTATTTTTACAGTCATATTTTCTATACTTATGAGTAGATCTTTTGAACGTTATCAAAAAAGAAAATTAATATCGAGTTACTTCTCGGTGGTTTTAAGTATTAGTTTGGTATTATTTTTATTAGGTATTTTAGGACTTCTGGTTTTAAATACAAAAAAAATGGCAGATCATTTTAAGGAACAAATTACCATATCGGTTTTTTTAAAAGATAATGCCAAACAAGTTGAAGTAGATCAGCTTCAAAAAAGTTTGGCTATGGCTGAATATACCAAAACAGCTACCTATGTTTCCAAAGAAGAAGCGGCAGCACAACACAGCGAAGATATTGGGGAAAATTTTCAAGAATTTTTAGGCTACAATCCTTTAAAAAATTCGATCGATGTGCAATTGAAAGCTGATTTTGTTACTCCCGAACAACTAGAAGAAATTGCTGATGAAATTACGACCAAAGATTATGTGGCTGAAGTAAGTTACGATAAACCATTAATTGGTTTATTAAACGATAATGTTAAACGTATTAGCTTTTGGATTTTAGTAGCCAGCGGAATTTTTACATTTATTGCAGTTTTATTAATCAATAGCTCTATCCGATTGTCTATTTATTCAAAACGATTTATTATCAAAACCATGCAAATGGTAGGAGCTACAAAGTTGTTTATCAGAAAGCCTTTTCTTTGGACGAATATAAAGTTAGGTATGTTAGGAGCTTTTTTAGCTATTATTGCTTTAGCAGGAACTCTATATTATATCAATGAAAATTTTCCTGAATTTGGATTAATGAACGAGCCTATTATTCTTGTTATTTTACTCGTAAGCGTCTTTGTTTTAGGTGTATTAATTTCGTTAGTAAGTACTTATTTTGCTACACAACGTTTTTTAAACCTGAGAACAGACGAATTGTATTATTAAACAGTAAATAGTTAAAAGTTATTAGTAACGAGTTGTAAAACATTTGATCAAAACTGAATTAAAAATTAAAGTATTATTTCTGAAATCAATCAAAATCATTGAAAATTTAGAAAGTTAAACGATTAAAAAAAATAACATAAATTTGCAATATGGCAAATAAAAACGACAATAATAAGGCAACATCAAAACAAGAGTTTATTTTTCAAAAGAAAAATTACCTGTTTATGTTTATTGGTTTAGCCTTTATCACGATTGGTTTTATACTAATGAGTGGTGGTGGTAGCGACGACCCTAATGTTTTTAATCCTGAAATTTATAACTTCAGAAGAATAAGGCTTGCGCCTACCCTAGTTTTAATTGGTTTAGGCATTGAAGTTTATGCTATTTTATTAAATCCTAAAAAGAAAAATTAATTGGAAATTATAGATGCCATAATCCTAGGGATTATTCAAGGATTAACCGAGTTTTTACCCGTTTCATCAAGTGGTCATTTAGAATTAGGCAAAGCTATTTTAGGTGATACTACTGTTCCTGAAGAGAGTCTTTTATTTACTGTAATTCTCCATTTTGCCACAGCATTAAGTACCATTGTAGTTTTTAGAAAAGATGTTTGGGAAATACTTAGCGGACTTTTTCAATTTAAATGGAACGAAGAAACTCAATTTTCTGTAAAAATTATCATTTCGATGTTACCAGCTGTTTTTGTTGGGTTATTTTTTGAAAAACAATTAGAAAGTTTTTTTGGGGGCAATGTACGTTTTGTTGGTTTTATGTTACTTATAACGGCAGCATTACTTTATTTTGCTGACAAAGCTAAAGACACTGATAAAAAAGTGAGTTTTAAGAATGCCTTTTTAGTAGGTATTTCTCAAGCAATAGCCATGTTACCAGGCATTTCTAGAAGTGGTGCCACTATTTCTACCTCTGTTTTATTGGGTGTAGATAAAACAAAAGCGGCACGTTTTTCTTTCTTAATGGTGGTTCCTTTAATTTTTGGTAAAATTGCTAAAGATATAATGGGTGGTGATTTAATTTTTACAGGAGAAAATAATATAGCCATGGGCGCTGGTTTTATCGCGGCATTTGTCGCCGGATTAGCTGCTTGTACTTGGATGATTAAACTGGTTAAAAAAAGTAAATTGTCTTACTTCGCCATTTATTGTTTTATTGTTGGCCTTATCGCTATAGCTTACGGATATTTAGCTTAATCTTTAAAAATATTTTTTGAAAACAAAAGAAGACTTTTTAGAAGGACAAACACTTTTGATAGATAAACCGGTCGGTTGGTCTTCATTTCAGGCTGTAAATGCAGTAAAGTGGAGCATTAGAAGAGCTTTTGGACTCAAAAAGATAAAAGTTGGGCATGCGGGTACTTTAGACCCTTTAGCTACTGGTTTATTAATTATCTGCACTGGGAAGTTTACTAAAAAAATCAATGAATATCAAGGTCAAGCAAAAGAATATACCGGTACAATTACTGTAGGTGGTACAACGCCTTCTTACGATTTAGAAACTGAAATTGATACTACTTTCGCCACCGACCATATTACGGAAACACTTATTAAAGAAACTACACAACAATTTATTGGAACTATCGAGCAACTTCCACCAGTTTTTTCGGCCTTAAAAAAAGACGGAAAGCGATTGTACGAATACGCAAGAGAAGGCATAGAGGTCGAAATTAAAAAAAGAGAAATAACTATTTCAGCATTTGAAATTACCCATATTAATGGTAACGATATTTTGTTTAGAGTAGTTTGCAGCAAAGGTACCTATATACGCTCTTTAGCGCACGATTTTGGCAAAGCACTTGGCTCAGGAGCACATTTATCTGCTTTGAGAAGAACCAAAATAGGCGATTTTAACGTAGATAATGCAATAACTACAGAAAGTTTTAATACATTGTTACAGCCACTGAGAGATTAATTTTTAGAATTGTGGTTATTCAACGATTTAGATAAAATAATTTTAATAAAAAGTGGTTATAGGATTATGAACTTAACCAGAAGTCAACTTTCTTTATTAATTACTGTTTTTTCCATGGCAATTATAGTGTTGGGATTGTACAACACGCACCTAAATTCGACTGAAAAAGAAGAGTATCTGATAGAAATGGCTATTCTAGATGAAGAAGAACTAGAAGAAGTAGTTAAAGAACAAGAAGAGCTTCAAGAAGAACTAACAAAGTCGGAGTCTATAAAATCGCACATGGCCTTTAACGAAACTGCAAAAGCAAGTTATGGCAATCCTGAGCCTTTGAAGACTTTAGATGAATTAATGGAAGAATCTGAAAGTAGCTCCGATAGCGAAGAAACTTCAGAACTATTAAGCGCTGATGGCGGTTATGCTGCAAGTTTAAAGGAACTGCGAAAAAAACGTAAAGAAGCAAAACAATTACTTGGTGAACGCGAAGCGCAAAAAGATGTACCTACCAATAATTTAGCAAAACGCAAAACATCTGTTTCTTATTCTTTAATAGATAGAAATCATTTTAGCTTGCCTATACCTATTTACACCTGTATTGAAGGTGGTAAAATTGTTATAAACATCGTCGTTGACACGAATGGAAATGTGACAGAAGCTACGTTTAATAAAAAAAGTTCTAGCACCGAAAATGGGTGCCTAATTGATAATGCTATTAATTACGCCTTAAAATCACAATTTAATAAAGCTACTAAAGACGCTCAAAAAGGCACAATCACGTATTTATTCCAAGAAAAGGCACGCTAATATATCACTCGCCGTGCTTTGCCCCTTATCTTTTGTGTACCATAGTTGTAAATCTTGCTTAAATTCGTCGGTTAGTGTACCGTGTTCTTTTTTATAATCTACAACCATTTGCGCAGCTTCTTGCGGCCTTGGACCCCAATCAGCCAGTACCTCTAAATTTTCGTTAAGTATTACTAATTTTGGAATAGAAAGTGTTCCGTTGGTTAAAAATAAATTCATCAACGATAAATTCTCATCTCTTAAAACTACTTTAAAATCAATATTTGCATTTACCTCAGCCATTTTATGCATTACGGGCATTGTTTGCGCAGCATCACCACACCAGCTTTCGGTAAGCACCAAAAAGGTTATTTTTTTATTGATTTCACCTAGCTTTTCAGCAATTTCATTGGTGATTTTAAGCGTTTTATCTAACCGTTTCATGCGTTTATCATTGAGCATGGTATAGTTTGCTAAAGCTTCACTTTGTTGTTCCCCAGTGGATTTGCCTTCTAGCGTTAATTGTGTTACCATAGCACGATAATCTGGATAAGATATTGCTTTAGAAAGACTTTCTTTAACTACTGCTGTAACTGAATTTTCTACAAGATTTTCTTTTAGGTGCTTCATATAAAATATTTAATACAAACTTAGTTTGCTTTTTTTTCTTAAAAACTGAAATATATCATGTTTTGTAGTTAAAATTATACAAAGCTTACAAAAGTTGATAATTCGCTTTGCGCTTAACGTTGTGTAAATTCACTATTCTAAATATTGAGTCTTATTACAACTAAAAAAGCCACTAGAATTACTTCTAGTGGCTTTATACAATTTCAGTATTAAAATATCTATTCTATGTTACAACTAGTAGAACACACATGAGCATCAAAACCTTCTGGTAGGTATTGTGCTGCATCAAATCCAAGATTTATTTCTACTTCTTCTTCTATGTAATTTATATCATCTATGGCAAGTCTAATGCCCATGTAAGGATTAAAATCGAACGGCAAATATTCGTAGGGATTAAAACCTAAATCTACTTCTTGCTCTAATTCTGCAAATTTGATGTCATCAACACTTAAAACACAACAAGTACTTACTTCTTTTGCTTTTTTGTTGGGAAACTTATCTACTAAATCGTTATGGTTTGTATTTGCCTGAAGGCTGTTAACAAACGAAAAAATTACTGCTGCGAAAACTACTTTATATGTATTCATAACTAACGTATTTAAACATTATTCTTTTTTGTTTTTTTACTAAATACTAGTAAAACTTTACTTTTAAATTAATTGTATTATTATTGATTTGAGGGGAATGAAATTATTTGTTACATAACTAAAATTCTTTAACATTAATGCGATGCAAAAATACAAACAAACATGATAATTAAAGTAGTGAAGATGGTTAAATAATAGTTAAACTATTTATTTAAGATAGTAATACTATTGTTTTTGATTTAATTTAGTATAACTTATTGATTATCATAATATAACTATACAGATTTAATGCTTATTTCGTTCTAAGAAAACAATAAACTCTTTTCTATACTTTAATCCTATTGGTATTTTATGATTTAAAGTTGTTACTTGGTTTGCACTTACACTTTTGATTTTACTATTATTAACAGCAAATGATTTATGAGTTCTCACAAAAAATTCACTTGGCAGAGCGGTAAGCATTGCACTAAAAGTTGTATTTGTTTTAATAGTCTCACCGTTTAGGTAAAGGTTGACATAATCTCCTGATGCTTCGATAAAAATAAGGTCTTTAAAATATACTTTATGTACTACTTTATTCGATTTTATTAAAATAAAATCATTTGAATGAATTTTGGTTTCATTATCAATTTCTTTGAGTTCTATTTTATTTACCGCAGTTAAAAAACGATGAAACGAAAATGGTTTAAGTAAATAATCTAGCGCATTAACTTCAAAGGCCTCCACAGCAAATTCTGAATAAGCTGTAGTAAAAATTACAATTGGCGCATTTTTTAAGGATTTATAAAATGATAATCCAGATATTCTAGGCATATTAATATCGAGAAACAACAAATCAATTCGATTATCCGCTTTGATACACTGTAATGCTTCGTTTGCATTATTACATATCCCTTTAAGTTCAAGAAAATTAACCTCTGATATAAACTTTTTCAATATGAATTGAGAAGAAGGCTCGTCATCAATGATCAAACAGGTATACTTCATTTTTTTAGATTTCTAATGTCAACTTTACCTCAAATATTTCCTTAGTTTCCATCACCGTTAAAAGGTGTTTTTTTGGATACACCAAATCTAAATTCAATCGTATATTTTCTAACCCAACACCCGAGTACTCTGAATTAGTTTTTTCTGCATTTTTTGCAATGTTATTTTTAATAGAAAAGCTCAGTAACTTATCTTTCTGTATCAATTGAATTTTAATAAACTCATTTGTGATATCATCTGTTCTACTATGCTTATAACTATTTTCAATAAGAGGCAACAAAAGCATAGGATAAATAGAATAATTTTCATCATCAATTGAAACATAAAATTCGATATTTTCGCTGTTTGATGCTCTAAATTTAAAGAAGGCTATATAATTTTTTAGCAGGGATATTTCGTCCTTTAAAGAGATTTTTTCGTTTCTTGTATCGTAAATTAAATACCTCAAAATGTCAGATAACTGTAAAATAGCATCCTTAGTTTCATCTTTTTTTTCTATTGCTAAGGCATAAATTACATTTAGAGAATTAAATAAAAAATGAGGATTTATTTGAGAACGTAATGAACTGAGCTGCATTTTAATATGTTCATTATGTTTTAATAATAGTTGATTCTCCGTTTTATTAAAATAGTACCAATTTTTAGATAGTTTTATTAACGTGGTTAGTATTAAAAAAATAAAAAAAATGGCTATAATTGAAAATTTTGACACATAAGAAATAAAAAAATAATCAATAAAAATCAAATCTAATATTGGTAATAACACCCAATAATTAATTAAAACAAAAAATACTATGTTAATAATAAAAAAGAAAAAATACTTAAAAAATTTTTCCTGCACTAAGTAATTTGGCACCAGCACATACATATTTAAAACTACTGGAAACATAAGCGTTAAAGTGAATCCTAAAGTATAGATAAAGTCTATTTTAATAGGGATTTCTCCTTTTGTGAAAATAAATATTAAAATACCATAAGCCAAAACCCACAATGCCAAATTAAATATAAATGGCCCGTCAAGTAATTCTCTTTTTATTAATTTTGAAGATCTACTCATCTACTTTAGAAAGTATAAACTCGGTATCAGTCTCCCATTTATCCTTTGTATTGGATACGGTATATTTTTTAAGAAACGCATACAATTCATCTGATGACGCAGTGAGCAGTAATGTTTCGTTTAAGCCCAACTCTTCATGTTTAATTTTAAGTTGATTTTTATCTAAAAGATCTTTTATTTTGTCCTCATCAAACCACTTTAATTCTACATTTCCATTCTTTAGAAAGTTCACTTTCGCTAAAGTATGTGTTTCAATAATGCTAGCTTTAACCAGTTTATTGAGACTTTTTGTATCATAATCGAATAAAACAAAATCAATAAATAATTCATTATTTACCTTAAATGGCATTGCTAAAAAAGTTCCATTTTTATCATCTTTTGTGTACGATATAAAGTAACCTTCTTTATACTGCTCAAAGGTTTGTTTGTCTTCTTTTGAAATAGGGTTCTTTTCTTTTTCGAACTCGTCTTTTAAAGCTTTAACTTCCCATACACCTTCATCCGTATCTTGCCATTTACCTATAAAGTTTTCTTGGTACGAAACTGCACTTTTTATATAAAAAGGTTGTAGTGATTTTAAAGCGCAGGAGTTTAAAAGAAGTAAGACTATTAAAGTTATACTATATTTAGCTTTCATGTTATTAATGTTTTAGAATTATAGCCACAAATTCGTATAAATTTAAACCGAATACAAGTAGTTTCGACAAACAATGGGTAACACCTGCTAAACAATGAAAGCTGGTAAAATTAGAAACTTTAGAGATTGTATTTACATCGCATGTCTTTTCTTAATCATGCCACCTCGTGTATCATTAATACGGTGCATAATCACAAATGCTTTCGGGTCTATTTTGGAAATTTCAATATTTAATCTTCGAATTTCAAGTCGAGTAATAACGGTATAAATAACATCATGATCGTTACTCGCTCCTTTTTTACCATAACCGCCACTGGCCTTATAAATAGTTAAGCCTCTTCCTAGCTTATGAATTATCATTTGCCGAATTTCTTCATTATGGTCTGATATAATGGTAACACCCGTATATTCTTCAATACCTTCCACCACAAAGTCCAACGTTTTTGATGCGGCTAAATAGGTTAACATAGAATATAAAGCTGTTTCAATAGTTAAAAAATAGGCCGCAGCTAAGAAAACCAAAAGATTTATAAGTATAATAATATCACCTATAGTGGTGCCAAGTTTTCTACTTAAAAATATGGCAACAACCTCAGTACCGTCTAAAACACTGCCGCCACGTATACTTAAGCCTATTCCTGCCCCTAAAAAGAAACCGCCAAATACAGCTACTAAAAGTTTGTCTTGCGTAATTTCTGGAAACGAAACAGTGGCTAAAACTAAAGCTAAACCAAGTATTGCAATCGTCGCTTTTATGGTGAATGTTCTGCCGATAACCCTAAATCCTAGAATTAAAAACGGAATATTCACGATAATAATTAATAATGGTAACGGTAAATTACTCACCTCAGCCACCAATAAGGATATTCCTGTAGCACCACCATCTATAAAGCTATTGGGTAGCAGAAAACTTTCTAAACCAAAGGCCGCAGAAAAAATACCTAAAACAATAAAAAAGATATCTTTAAATAAGGTTTTAACGCTAAGCCTTAAACGGCGCGATTTTTTTAAGTACGTTTTGGCTCGTAACCAACGTTTAAAGCCTTGATTTTTTTTTGTGTGCATATAGAAGTATTAGTAGTGAAAGTATAGTAAATATTTCAATCTATTACCCTTTTTTATTGTTTTTTACCGCTCCAACGCAACACAAAATAACCAATAACTCCAGATATAACAGAACCAGAAATTACGCCTACTTTGGCAGAATTTACATATATGACTTCCTCAAAAAATGCCAAATTAGCAATGAAAATCGACATTGTAAAACCAACACCCGCTAATATAGCCACACCAAGAATTTGAGTGAAATTTGTATTGCTAGGTAGTTGAGCCCATTTTAATTTTATACTTAAAAATGATAATGAAGCAATACCTATACATTTACCTACAAAAAGCGCTAGTGTGATGTTAATTATTAACGGAATATCAATTTCCATATTAGCACTAAAAGCAACGCCTGCATTTGCAAGGGCAAATATGGGCATTATAAAAAAGGCCGACCACCCATGTAATTTATGCTCCAAATGTTGAAGTGGAGATCTAAATTTTTCAGTTAATTCTTCTAAATTATCCATTTCATGAATTTGTTCGTAGGATAAAATTGGAATTTGTTCTTTTTCTGTTTTGGTAATTTTGTCAGCAATAATTTTTAAATTATCAATAAAATCTGACACGACAACTTTTTGCCTGATGGGTATTGTAAATGCTAAAAGTACCCCGGCTATGGTTGGGTGTATGCCCGATTTTAAAAATAAAACCCAGATAGCAATCCCAAAAATTGTAGTTAAATATTTAGAATAATATCCATATTTTGCTGCAATTATAAGCGGGATAAAACAAAAAGATGCATATAAAATTAGGATCCAATTTATGGTTTCGCTGTAGAAAATAGCAATTACTAAAACCGCCACTAAATCGTCCACAATCGCAAAAGCCGTTAAAAATATTTTAAGACTTAAAGGAACTCTATTTCCTAATAGGTTTAAAATTGCTAAGGTAAAAGCAATATCTGTTGCCATAGGAATACCCCAACCCTTAAAAGTGGCATCACTATTATTCAATAGTATAAATAATACCATTGGAAAAATTACACCGCCAATGGCTGCAAACAATGGTAGTGCCGCTTTTTTAAAAGAATTTAATTCTCCTATTAACAATTCTCTTTTAATTTCAAGACCAATCAAGAAAAAGAAAATAGCCATTAAGCCATCGTTTATCCACAAGATTAATGGTTTTTCTAAACTGAATGAATCTGAATTTATTCCTATTTTAAAATTCCATAACCAGTCATAGCTTTCGCTAAAGCTCGAATTTGCCCAAAGCATAGCAAAAATGGTTGCGCCAAAAAGCAAAATTCCACTGAGCCCCTCAATCTTTACAAATTTTTGGAATGGAGTAAGTAGAACTTTTTTAATCATGCTTTTTTTGGATAATTTTAATTATAAGTTTGTTGGGTTTGTTGCCAAACTATTAAATAACTTTGCTTTTGCGGTAAAAAACTTATTTTGTACCTGGTTTTTCTTTAACTCAGAATCAATAAGTTTACTCTCTCTTGAATTAATTAAAAATAAAGAGCTCTCGCCAAAACTGAACTTTCTTTCTTCCGCCATCAATAAGGTTCTATAATTTTGAACAATATCGTCAATTAATTGATTCTGTATTTCAAAAGAATCTAATTCTCTATAAATGGCAACTATTTTGTTCTTAATAGCTATTTCAGCATTTTGAAAATCTAACTCTGCGTCTCGTAATTTAAATTTAGCTAATTTTAAATCTCCTCTTTCTTTTCTTAAAAAAAGTGGCAATTCTACTGTTATTCCGCCTTTATAATTCGGTGTTTGTAAAGAATTTATTAATTCTGGTGTTTCGGTTAAAAAGTTATATTCTAAATCAATCTTAGGTAATAACTTATTAGCTTTTAGATTTTTCTCTACATTTAATGACTGTATTTTAAAGTCGAGCGATTTAAGTTTCGGGTGGTTTTCTATTGTAAAACTATCCAAAGGCACACCTAGTGTTTCTAAAGTAATATCAATTTCACGATTCAATTTTTGATCAGGAATTACGTTTTCCTGTATTTCCAAGGGAATATTATCATTCAACCATAAAAAGTTTGATAATTCTAATGATGTTTTCATAAGCATGACCTTTGCTTGTTCAAAACTCAATTGCCTGTCTTGAACAGCAATTTTAGCTTCTACCGTGTCTATAGCCGCTACCTGTCCAGAAGCTGCACTTCTTTTGACACCTTCAAAACGAATTGTTGCATTTTTAAGAAAATTATTAAAAATCTGGCTTTCATTATACGCCTGTAACCAATCGAAATAAGCTAAAGAGGCATCAAATAAAATTTCGTTAATTAATAGGTCGCGGTCTGCTTTTGTTTGTTCTCTAAAAAATTTTGCTTGTTTAAGGGTCGCCATACGTTCATTAATCCATAAACCTTGCCCTAAAGACATGGAAACTCCAGCTGCATATAAACCATTTTCAAGTCCGGCTTCATCAGAGTTTAAAAAAGTTCCATCACTTTGTTCAAAAGTACCTTTTAAGGTAACGCCATACCAAGTAGGTATTTTAAACGTCGCATTTAAACGATCGTAATATTCGGTATTTTTAAATTCTTTTGTTTCAAAATCTACTTCAATTTTAGGATCAAAGCCACCACGAGATTTCATTAAATTAGCTTGACCTACCGCAATGGTAAGTTCCGCCTGTTTTGCTATTGGATGGTATTTTTTAACAAAACCAAGATATTCGTTAAAATTTAATACGATGGTATCGTTAGTTTGTCCGTTTAAAAAACAAACACATAAAACAAAGAAATAAAATAAAGTATTACGCATCTTATTTACTTTTTTGAAGAACCAGCACCAGTAACTGGTTGATAAAAATTAGGAGGGAAACCATTTATCTGACGCCACAGCTCGTACCAAATAGGCACATCTTCTAATAAAGCAATCGTATTTGTTCCTCCACCTACTCGAAGCTCATCTGGCCAAGGCTGGTCTTCCGGGTCTTGTACCAAAAGCACTCTATATCGCCCATTTGTACTTATAAAATTCTCAATAGCGAATACTTTACCACCATAGGTACCATAAGATACATTTGGCCATCCGCTAAAAATAATCGCTGGCCACCCATCAAACTGAATACGTACTTTTTCTCCAATATGCATTAAAGGTAAATCTATTGGCGCTACGAACATTTCAACCGCTTTATCAAAAAGTGTGGGCATTACACTTACTAATTCCTCTCCTTCTTTAATAGTTTCTCCTAAACCAGCTTTTAACATTCTATTGACCAAACCACTTCGGGTAGCGCGTATGTAATACAAATCGTTACGCATTTCATAATTGGTTAGCTCATTTTCTAATTTGGTTACTTGTGCTTCAGAGTCGAATTGTGATGATTGCGCTGTACGCATATCACTTTCCGCTTTTGATATTTTATCAATATATTCTGCTTCTACACCGTTTATTTCTATGGATGCGTTGATCACTTCGTTTTTACTACCCAGTAATTTATTTTTGTGAGAAATTAATTTTGCTTGCGTTTCTTGCAGCTTTAATCTTTTTTCTTCCACATCAGTAACCGCTTTTAAACCTTCCTTTTCGAGCTGTACGGTACGTTCGTATTGTCTTTCAGCAATACTTAAGTTCGTTTTAGCCGCTTCTAAGTCTATACTATCGGTGGTTACTTTAAAATTAGCTTGTAGTAATTTATTTCTGGTTTGTTCTAATTTTAAAACACGACCAGCTCTTAAGGCTCCAATTTGGTTGGTGAGTGCCTTTACTTTCTCTTCATACGACATTACAGACATTTCTTTTGCGTTTATCTGCAAGCCTGTACGTTCTACCAGTTGCGGATCGAAATACTCATTTTTAATTTCTGAAATGAATAGTATCGTATCTCCTCTTTCAACAAAATCGCCTTCTTGTACGTACCATTTCTCTATTTTACCAGGAATAGGAGATTGGATGGTTTGCGGTCTTTGATCTGGTTTCAAGGTAGTTAAAGCGCCCTTACCCCTAACATTTTGTGTCCAAGGAAGAAATAAAAACACAAATACCAATATGGCAGCCCCAATCAGAAACTTATTCAAATATTTGTAATGTTGTCTGTCGTAGACTTTTTTAACAGAAGTATAAGTCGTTAAATCGACTTTATGATTCAACTTATTTTTTGAAATATTAAGCATATATTTTATTTATCACTTACAATTTTACCTTCATCAATAGTAATTATTCGATCACAGCGTGTTAACCATTTAACATCATGACTTACTATTACAATAGCCCACGGATTAGATTTATCAGTTAAAAAATTCATTATTTTTAACGCATCGATTTCATCTAATTGGTCTAATGGCTCTTTCAATATTAAAAGTTTAGGCTTCTTTATAATGGCTCTTGCCAAAACTATTTTTTTAGCTACGTTGTGAGGTATTTTAAGACCCGCTGGAAAAATATAGGTGTTTATACCTTGTGGTTGCTTTTTAACAAATTCAGTTAATTGTACTTTATCTATCGCCCAGTAAACTTCTTCTTGAGATATGTTGGGATCTCCAAAAGTAATATTATTTAAAATTGATCCTTCAAAGGTACTTTCCTCGGTTAAAGATTGTCCTACAAAAGATCTATAGTTGTTAGGATAAATATTGTTTAAAGATATACTATTAACGTAGATATTACCTTGAGTAGGTTGGTATAGCCCTGCAATTAAACGCAATAACGTTGTTTTACCTGAACCATTAGCCCCCATAATTAAAGTAGTAGTCTTTGGCTTTATGGTAAAAGAAAGATTATCAATAATATTTGGAGCATTTGGTTTTGGCGCAAAACTTATTCCATCTAGTTCTACCAACATATCTTTGTCACTTGTTATTGGTGTTTCTCCGTCTTGGCGCTCTATATCTTTATCAACTACTTGTCCTAATTTTTCTAGACCTGTAAGTAAATCGTAAATAGTTTCTAAACCTTTAATTAATTTTTCTACCGAAGTAATTACTAAAAGAATGATAATTTCTGCCGCTACAAACTGACCAATATTCATTTCTTGATTCAATACAAGCAAACCACCTATTAATAAAAGTCCGGCTGTAACAAGTACTTTAAAACCAATCATTTGAATAAATTGTAGCACCAATACTTTAAAGTGACTTTCTCTAGCTTTTAAATAATCATTAACTAACATATCATTTTTACCCAACGCATGATTTGTTCTTCCAGACATTTTAAAACTTACCAAAGAGCGCGCTATTTCTTGAATCCAATGAGCTACTTTGTATTTGTATTTTGATTCGGTAAGGCTGGTTTCTAAACCACGTTCTGCAGTAAATTTAAAAACGATATAAATTAAAACAACTAACAGTAAACCATAGATTATAAAAAACGGATGGTAGAAAGAAAGTAATAATAAACCAAAGATAATCTGGAGTAAGGCTGCAGGAAAATCTAGCAAAAGCTTCGCCAACGATTTTTGAATATTAATAGTATCAAAAAAACGATTCGCCAACTCAGGTGGGTAATAATCGCTTAATTCACTCATTTTAACTTTTGGAAAGCGATAAGCAAGTTCAAAAGATGCTTTTATGAATATTTTTTGCTGAAGGTTTTCAATGATTCGTATTTGCATTAACTGCAATACACCACCAAATGCAACACCTAAGGTAACTAAAACCACAAGAATAATCCAAGAGGTACTTATTTCTGCTCCTTGAATTAAATTGATAATGGCTTGGATTCCTAAAGGCAAGGATAAGTTTACAACTCCTGCAAAAATGGCATAATAAAATGTTTGTAATACATCTTTAGTATCAATTTTTAATAAACCTAATAATCTTTTAAAAGGAGTTAATGCGGAATTAGCCATTGTTATTTGAGTTTAAAGTATGCAATACTAAATATGTAAAATACTTTGTTGGGGTTTTTGTTTCATGACAATTGGTAAGAGACGGGAAATGGTCTTTTAAGAAGAATTGATGCAGCGCACCCTCTAAAACAGTACTTGCCAAACTAGACGGATACTCGTAACTAGGGTTAAGATTGCTAATCATTTCACTTAATCTAGCAACTAATCGCTTATAGATAACATAGTACCCATTTTTATTTTCAGTATCTACTTCTTTTGTTAGGTAAGATTTTGAATATTCGTTAATAACTATCTTATTTAAAGCAACCTCGTTAATATGAGAAAACGAAGAGTCTTCTTGAGTCTTTCGGGTTATGATCTCAATTGCTTTTATTATTTTATCTTTTGGATCTGGAATATTATTGGTTGAAAATACCAATTGATATTCTAACCAACCCCAGTACCAAGAGGCTAAATATAATAATAGTTTATGCTTATTTTCAAAATACCTATATATGGAACTTTCTGTCGAAGATATTTCATCACCCAGTTTACGAAAGGTGAATTTTTCAAAACCCATATCGTGAATCATTACAATACTTTGTTGAATTATTTTTTTTCCTAACTCGGAAGATTCAGGATCTTTAACATAAATTTTATCGTTAATATTAATTTTTACAGATTGTAGTAACCGATCCATTAATTTTTGATTTAATGCTATTAGAACGCAAAAGTAATAGTATTGCTATTAACATTGGATAGTTTAACTGTATTTTAACTAAGATTAATTTCTGTTTTTATTTTATTCGTATGTTGAAATAATACGGTTTAAAGTATATGTCCTAAATTTTTTTTGGGGTTAACGCTAACAAAAACAGTTTCTAGTTGAAAAATCATAAGTAGCTGTACCATAAGAAATATGTACAAGCCTTTAAAATAATGCGTACTATTTTAAGATGTATCTTTAAATAAAGGTATAACTACTTTTAAAATGTTATTTTACCCTATTTTAAAAATTTTTTATGGAAAAACAAAGATGTGGTTGGTGTAAAGGTGATGCCTTATACGAAGAATATCATGACCAAGAATGGGGTGTGCCTGTAAAAGAAGATGCTAAACTTTTTGAGTTTTTAATTTTAGAAACTTTTCAGGCAGGGTTAAGCTGGATAACTATTCTTAAAAAACGAGAAAACTTTAGAGCGGCTTTAGACCAGTTTAACTACCAAAAAATTGCAACTTACGATGCTGTTAAAATGGCAGCATTATTAGAAAATAAAGGTATTGTTCGTAATA
Organism: Cellulophaga sp.; assembly: GCA_030731855.1. Taxonomy (GTDB): domain Bacteria; phylum Bacteroidota; class Bacteroidia; order Flavobacteriales; family Flavobacteriaceae; genus Cellulophaga. The sequence continues at coordinate 18,355 of JANQTG010000001.1, forward strand.
AACTAAAAATAAAAGCAACGGTTACCAATGCACAGGCGTTTATAAATATTCAGTCAGAATTTGGCAGTTTTAGTGCTTATATTTGGAGCTTTGTAAATAATATCCCTATTAACAATAAGGTTAAAAACTATAAAGATGCTCCACCGAACACTCCACTATCTGATACGATTAGTAAAGATTTAAAAAAAAGAGGCTTTAAATTTGTCGGCAGCACCGTGCTGTATGCGCACATGCAAGCTACTGGTATGGTCAATGATCATGAAATTAATTGTTTTAGATATGATGAAGTTTAAATTGATTTTTATTTCTTTTATGCTGTTTGGCATTGCTATGCAAGGTCAAGTAAAATATGAAAGAGAATACCGCATAAAAAAGACTCAGTTTCCCAATAAAGCCATAAGCTTACTAAATGAAAATTTAGGAAAAGTAAAACGTTTAAAATTTTATAAAGAAGTTGATAGTACTAAAATTAGTTTTGAAGCTAAATTCAAAAAAAATAATGTTTGGTATAGTATAGAATTTAGCGAAAAAGGTATTTTAGAAGATGTAGAAATAACTATTCCGAGTGACGTTATACCCAACAAAACTTTTGATACTATAACCCAATTCTTACAAACGAACTTTACATCTTTTAAAATTAAAAAAATTCAACAGCAATATGTAAATAATGGCGATGATGGTAAAACCTTAAAAGATGCCTTTCAAAACTCGGACTTAAGTACTCTTAATTATGAAATTATATGCAGCGGTAAAAAAGATGCTAGCTATGAAGATTTTGAAATTTTATTTGATGCTTCTGGTAAGTTCAAATACATAAGAAAATCACTTCCTCCGAATTATGATCATGTCTTATACTAAAAAAATTACTCTAATACTTACCTTATTTTACGGTGCTATTTTCTACGCGCAAGAAAATTTTACGGGCTATTTAGAGCCTTCATTTGCTGTAAATTATAAGGTAACAGATACCTACTCGCATAATTTTTCATTTGTAAATAGAAATTATTTTTTTAACGATGAGGCCTATCAACTTACTACACGTCATGTAGAATTTGTACATTTTTCAGACCTCAAAATTAAACCGAATCAAAGTATTTCTTTAGGAATTCAATACCGTTTTAGAGAAAATTTTGAGCCCGATAGTGAAAACGAATTGCGCCTTATGCAACAATACAACAGAACTTTTAAGCCACGGATTATGCGTTATGGGTTTCGTTTTAGAAGTGAACAAAGAATTCAGACCAGTTTAACTAGGCATAGGTTTAGACTGCGATTTACGACCGATTTTCCGTTACAAGGAGAAAATTTAGATGTTAAAGAAATGTATTTAGTTAGCTCAACCGAAAGTTTATTAACCGTAGCTAAAGCAAATAAACCGAGTTTTGACCAACGTTTTACGACCCATATTGGTTATTTTTTATCAGAAGATATAAAAATACAAGCCGGATTAGAATATCGTTTTGAAGATTACTATCAAAAAACGGAACATGTCTTATTCTTTACCACAGGTTTATTTTTGTCACTATAGCAAGCTTATAAATTGTTTTCTTGGAATTTCTTCAGCTCCTAAACTTTGTAAATGCGAGGTGTAAATTTGACAATCAATTAGTGTATAATTTTTAGCTTGTAGTTCTTGTGATAAATGAATAAAAGCAAATTTAGACGCATTTGTCACTAAACTAAACATACTTTCTCCACAAAAAACTTTGCCTAAATCTATTCCATATAAGCCGCCAACTAATTCGTTGTTCTGCCAAACTTCATAAGAATGTGCCACACCCATTTCATGAAGTTTTAAATAGGCCGCTTTAATATTGTTGGTTATCCAAGTACCTTCTTGGTTTTTGCGATTAATTTTTGAGCAATTTTCTATTACGGTTTTAAAACAGGTATTTTTAGTTAGCGTAAATGCATTATCGCGAATTACTTTTCGCATTGTTTTAGATACCTTTAATTTTTCTGGAAACAATACCATTCGCGGATCAGGACTCCACCAAAGTATTAGCGAATCTTCATTAAACCAAGGAAAAATACCACTTTTGTAGGCTAACAATAAACGCTCTGGAGACAAATCTCCTCCAACGGCCAATAAGCCCTCAGAATTAGCTAATTCAACAGATGGAAATTCTACTATTTTAGTTAAAAAGTGGATGGGTTTGTGGTGTGTATTAGATTTCAATTTGCCAACTATTCAAATACTACAGATATATAAAAAAGACCTATTTATTAAAAAACGAATAGGTCTTAACCAAAAACTAATTTTTACTTACCTTTAAAAAGGTAAATCGTCATGATCTTCTTCGTTTAAATCATCGGCAGGTTCAAAAGAACTTGCAGGTGGCACTGGTGGCATTCCGCCAGCACTTGGTGCTTCTGAGGCAGAATTTTCAATTCTCCAACCTTGTATCGCATTAAAATATTTAGTTTCTCCTTGCGGGTTAACCCACTCTCTACCTCTTAAATTAATGCCTACTTTTACAGATTGACCCACTTTGGTTGCGTTTAATAAATCGCATTTATCTTGAATAAACTCCACCAATATGTGTTGCGGATATTGCTCTTCTGTAGTAACTACTAATTCTCTTTTTCTAAATCCGTTGTTACCTATGGCTTGGGTTTCGCCTACCATTTTTACTTTACCTTGTACTTCCATGTTCTCTTTTAATTTGATAATAGTACTTTCCAAGCAGAAAGCACATCATTTTTATATAAATATTCCTGTGCAGTTTGATGCAATTTAATTACATCACCTGATTTAATTACAGCATTTAAATCTACATTTAAGGCTGGTAAATTTTTAATTTCTTCTAAACTAGGAATTTTTTCGATATTAGCCAACATTCCTAGATCATTCCCTGTTAAAATTGGACTTAATTTTATATGATCTGGTAAGGCATCAATACCAATACCCAAGGTAGAAAGGGGTTTTGTCACCTCAAAAAGCCCCAAATTGGCTCGACTATACCAATTACCACCCATACGAGCTACCAAATCAATTTTATGCTGATCGATACTTCCATTTTCATCTAAAATAGCTTTTGAAACATGTATTTTTAACACTTCACAAAAAACTAAATTCCCAGCACCGCCTTCATTTCCTAATGCTTCGACTTTAGTTACTCTACATTCAAATTGAACGGGCGCCTCAGCTACTCGAAATGGTTTTACCAAATCAGAAGCTAACATTGTTAGTCCGGCCTTCAAAAATTCATTTTCACCATCAGGATATTCCGTACTTGCCAATGACATTTGTTGTACTATAGAAAAATCTACCACATTAATAACTACCTCTTTTGTTTCAAAAACATTATGTAAGGTATGTTTTGTAGTGTTGTCTCTAACTCTTCTGGCAGGTGAAAAAATTAAAATGGGCGGATTAGCACTAAACACATTAAAAAAGCTGAATGGAGAAAGGTTTGGCTTTCCGTCGCTATCAATAGTGCTCGCAAAGGCAATTGGTCTAGGGCCAATGGCTCCTAAAAGATATCCGTGCAATTTTGCTGTTGCCACTTCATTAGGGAGTATTGAAATCATTTCTACCATAGATACACAAAAGTACATAAATTAGTTTCAGAAATGAAAACTGCAAGTTTATTTCGATAGAATATCTTTAGACAAAATGCGTTATATTGTAGCACTATTAGCCCTATTTTAAATGAACTTTAATCCTGATAAAAAAATTACTACTATAGTATTACAAATAACATCGTTTGTTATTGTGAGTTTAATACTTTGGAATACCAATAGTTTTTTTAAAAAATTTAAAGAAGAAGAGCGCAACAAAATGGTTATTTGGGCAGCAGCTCAGGCCGAAATATTACAATCTTCTGAAGATCGAGATTTAGGCGACTTACCTATTATTGTACTTAAAAACAACGAATCAACACCAATGATTTTAGTCAATAGAGACGGCGCAATTAAGGTTAGTAATATGCCAAAAGAGGTGGCTGTAGACACCGTTTTGGTACAAAAAAAAATAAGCAAATTTGAAAGTGAAAACAAGCCTATTAAAATAGATTATAAAGGGGAGGAATTAGCTATATTATACTACGGAAATTCTGAAGTCTTAAATAAATTAAAGTATTACCCTATAGCACTTTTACTTATTATACTTCTTTTTGGTGCCGTTATATATTTCTTTTTTAAAACTAACAAAGCTTCTGAACAAAACAAACTTTGGGCTGGCATGGCGAAGGAAACTGCGCATCAAATTGGCACACCCTTAACCTCGCTTTTAGGTTGGAATGAACTTTTAAAGGCAGAAAATATAAACCCAAACATTACCGATGAAATTCAGAAAGATATTTCTCGACTTGAAACTATAACTGATCGATTTTCAAAAATTGGATCTCTACCTAGTCTTGACACTCACGATATTGTTACGGAGACAAAAAATGCTTTCGATTACCTGAAACTCCGAAGTTCTAAATTAATATTATTTTCGTTTGACACTAAAATTGAGCACATGCCCGTGTTACTCAATAAAGCTTTATACCAATGGACTATAGAAAACTTGGTGAAAAACGGTATTGATGCCATGCGTGGCAAAGGAAGTATTGGAATTGAAATTTTAAAAGAAGGTAATTCGGCTATTATCTTAATTTCTGATACAGGTCATGGTATTTTAAAACGAGAATTTAGCACTATCTTTAACCCAGGTTTTACAACAAAAAAAAGAGGCTGGGGACTAGGTTTGTCATTGGTAAAACGGATTGTTGAAGAATACCATGATGGAAAAATAAAAGTACTTTCTTCAAGTAAAGAAGGAACTATTATGAAGATGTCGTTTAAATTGAAAAGTTAGGGTATGGCAAAGATTAAAATGGAGTTGATTAAAGAGGCTGAGCTTACCAATAACTGCCCGGAATGCTTTAATCAAGAACTTAAATTATCATTTTATCAAAAACATTCTTATGGCAAGTTTGTGCATAAAATAACGAACGAAGTTACTTCTGAAATTACCTGTAAAAGGTGTCATAATTTAATTTATCCTGTTTCATGGACACCAGATATAGAACGTGTTTACGAATATTATAAAAAAACTGCAATTCCGGTAAAATCAGTGGTAAAATATACCATTCGTTTGTATATTGTACTAATATTACTAATTGTACTTGTGGCGATTGGTATTTATTTTTTATTGAACCAAGAATTGCTTGTGGGTCAATAAATAAAAATCTAAAGTTCTGCTTTAATTTTTTCAACTATAGCTTTAAACTCTTCTTTAGATAAAGCTACTTTTTGTTGAAAAGTGGCATCTTTCATATCGTTTAAAGGAATAAGATGTACGTGAACATGTGGCACTTCAAGACCAATAACGGTTATACCAACACGTTTACAATCGATGGCTTTTTCTAAGGCTATACCAATTTTTCTAGAAAAAGCCATTAAACCAGTATAGGTAGCTTCATCTAAATCCATTATTTTGTTCACTTCTTTTTTAGGTACACAAAGTGTGTGCCCTTTGGCATTTGGGTTTATATCTAAAAAAGCAAAGAAATTTTCGTCTTCCGCTATTTTATAAGAAGGTATTTCGCCCGATATTATTTTAGTAAAAATACTTGCCATAGCGCTTTAATTATGACCTTGTAATTTCTAAAATCTCTAATTTCAAAACGCCATTTGGAATGGTAATTTCTGCTACATCACCCACTTTTTTTCCTAAAAGTCCTTTTCCGATTGGGGAGTTTACTGAAATTTTACCTGCTTTTAAATCTGCTTCACTTTCGGCTACTAAGGTATATTTTACCTCAACATTATTGTTGTGATTTTTAAGTTTTACCGTAGAAAGTACTAAAGCTTTAGACGTATCTAATTGAGACTCATCAATAAGACGAGCGTTGGCATAAACATCTTCTAATTTAGCTATCCTAAGTTCTAACAAGCCTTGTGCTTCTTTAGCAGCATCGTACTCCGCATTTTCAGATAAATCGCCTTTGTCTCTCGCTTCAGCGATATCTCTAGAGGCTTTTGGGCGCTCAATATCCTTTAATTGATTAAGTTCATCTCTCAATTTTTTTAATCCTTCTGGAGTGTAATAAGATGTTGTACTCATGATCATGCGTTTTATAAAATAAGAAAATCCTCTTTTTTATAGAGGATTTAAGACAAATATACATTTTTTTTGTTCAACTTTGTTAGTGTGTTCTTAAAATACAACGATGTTATGCGCAGCTGTTTAATACTTCTAATTTTTCTTTTACTACTTGGTTGTGACTCCAATACGACAAATAGAAATCCGTTTTTACAAGAGTTTGGTTTTAGATTTGATATTAATACTAGTTTACCTCAATATAGTAACCTAACCAATGAAGGAAGTGCGATTTATATTGGTAATGAGCAAGCAGGTACACGAGGCATTTTTGTGATAAAAACATTGGCATCATTTAGCGGTTACAGAGCTTTTGAAGCAAGTTGCCCAAACCATGTTCCGAATAGTTGCTCTACCATGACTTTAGACAACAGCAGAAATTCGGTTACTTGCAGTTGTGAAGATTATAACTACACTTTATTTACAGGCCAACTTTTGAACGCTCCTGATGATGGTACAAGATTTTATAACATGTTAGAGTATAGAGTAAATGTTAGCGGAGGGGTTATTTCGGTAACGAATTAGGGTGTTGGGTGTTTAAAATTATTTTTTTTCGATAATCTAGCTAAAAACTTAACATTTAAAACTCAAAACTTTTTTGGACTTTAGACTTTCGACAAACTTTTCATCTCAAAATCTTACTCATAACCCAACTAGAGTGTAAGGCTGTTTCTCCTGTTGATGGATGGTTTTTACCGTCAATCAAAGTCGCTTTTAAGTTTTCAACATGATACTGTTGTACGTGTTTTGGATTTTCTATAAAAAGTGATTGTTTTCCAAAATCGTTTTCTAGAGTTACCTCTTCTTCATTGAAGATTGCGAAAGTAATGCTCCCCTTACTTCCAATTATTTCGACTTTATCTTCTCTATTCTTAGCCCCAAAGTTCCAACTCGCGTTTCCTGTAATTCCATTTTCATGTATCCAGCACGATGTTATGGCATCTTTAGCAGAATATAAACCTTGTTGGTTGGTACTTAATCCGTATACTTCTTTAAAATCGCCTAATAAATAGGCAAATAAATCTAAACCATGACTGGCTAAATCATCAAAATAACCGCCTGGTGCCACATTTTTATCGGTTCGCCAATTATAGGCACCGCTTAAATCTATTTCACTAGCAGGTTTTGAGAAAGTCCAATTAATATGCCTAACCGTTCCTATTTCATTGGTTTGTAGCCATTTTTCTATCTGTAAAAAACGAGGTAATGAACGCCTGTAATAGGCCACAAATAAAGGAATATTTTTAGCTTTGAAGGCTTCAACAATTGCTAAACCATCTTGATAACTTGGTGCTAGAGGTTTTTCGATGCAACAAGGTTTACCGGCTTCAGCAACCAGTAATCCATACAATTTATGGGTATCTGGCGGCGTCGCTATATAAATAGCATCAATTTCAGGATCATTAATAAGTTTAATGGCGTCATCATAAAATTTAGGAACCTGATGCCTTTGAGCAAAATCTTTCGCTTTTTCTAAGTCTCTACGCATCACAGCATCAAGAGAAAAACCTGAAGTATTTTGGTATGGTGGGCCACTTTTAACTTCAGTTACTGCACCACAACCAATAATTCCCCAACGTATATTTTTTTTGCTATTCATGTCTGTTTTTTTTGTAAAAGTAAACTTTGATGACAAAAATACTACAGAATGTATCCATCCCCACCCAGAATTACAAAAAAAATGTAATTCTGACCTCCCCAAAGGGGAGGTAGAACAACACATTAAAAATAAAAAATTGTAACTAGATACTCTTAAAAACTAAGGGTAGCGCCCAATAAAAAATTAGTACCTGCTTGCGGATAAAAAACAACGAATCCTCCACCAAAATCAGCTCCGTTTGAGACAATATTGGCATCAAAAAGATTGTTTACCAAACCAGAAAAAGCAATGCTTTTGGCAAATGAATTAAGGGGAATGGTGTATTGCATATTCAAATCGGTTTGAGAATATGCTTCTAAAACAGAATTTTCATTTTGAATATTATTTAGAAACTGTTTCCCAACATACTTTGTCAATAATGAAATTTGCACGTCGTTATTCGGAGAATAACTCAACATATTACCTATAATTAAGTTTGGAGAAAATGCAATATCAGTATCGCCCAACGACTCTAAACCAGTAGCACCTTCAATAAAAAAATCTAAATTTTTATTAGAACTCAAAGCAAGGTTAGGCTGTATTTTAAATTTATCGCCTAATTGAATAGCAGCATCTATTTCTAAACCTAAACGATAGCTATCGCCTACATTTTGTCGTAATGGTGCACCCACATCATTTAATCCGCCAGTAAGCACCAACTGGTCTTTGTAACGCATGTAATAAACGTTCGTATTTACTTGTACTGTGGGATTAATATAACGCCAACCCAATTCAAAATCATTCAGTCGTTCAGGTTTTGGACTTCCATTTTCATAGTCGTTTCTGTTCGGCTCTCGGTTTGCCACCGCATACGAAAAGTAGAAATTGTTGTTGCGATTCATGTCATACGTAATACCCGCTTTCGGATTAAAAAAGTTAAAAGTATCATCTACAATACCAGTGTCTTCGCCATTCGCTGTAAAGCCCACTCTTCTATATTGCAAATCGCCAAACAAACTCCATTGTTTATTTAAAGTATAATTGGCTTTTGTAAAAATGTTGAAATCATTTTTTCTTGAGGTATCTTCATAATACCGATCTCTGATGTTGCTGTTCCCTGCAAAGCGAGCCCAAATAATTTCTCCAAAATGGTCGCCTATATAGTTATTTAAGCCACCACCCACAATAAAATCGATATTTTCATCTTTGTAATTTGCCGAAAAAACAGTGCCATAAAAATCGTTGTCTAACCAACGTCTTCGGATTAAATCTGTAGTATTGACTTCGACTCCATCAACCTCAATAGGCGTAAAACCATAGGTTTCAAAATCGTCATCTTCTCTAAACTGCTCAAAAAAACCACGGCCTCTAGTATAATGTAAAGCAAAGTTGGTACTCCAATTGGCATTCCAAGTTTCATTCCACAAGAGCTGTGCGTGGTCTTGTTTGTAGTTATCGGTTTCATTTTCATAAAATTGCTGTACACCATTTTCATCCGTAAAGGCACCCGCAAAATTAAAAGTTCTATTTTCGCGCAAGGTCTGCGCATCAATACCATACCACGCTTGGTAGGTAAGCTGATTTCCACCAAAAAGTATCGCTTTAATCAGTGTGCTTTCATCTTTGTAAGCAGCTTGCAAAAAATAAGAGTCCATATCTACCCGAGATCTATCCACATAGCCTTCGGAATTTAGTTTCGAGAGTCTTCCTGAAATCTCAACCTGATTATTTAAAAATCCGGTACTGAACTTTAAATTGTTCCGTAACAACCCAAAACTCCCTATAGAAGATGAGATTTGAGCATAAGCCTCTTCCGAAACCGCATCAGTTAAAATATTTAAACTCGCGCCAAAAGCTCCTGCCCCATTGGTAGAAGTTCCTACCCCACGCTGCAACTGAATACTTTCTGTTGAGGAAGCAAAATCGGGCATGTTGACCCAAAATGTTCCATGTGATTCCGAATCGTTGTAAGGGATACCGTTTATGGTTACGTTTACGCGAGTAGCATCACTACCACGCACTCGAATACCGGTATACCCAACACCTGCTCCGGCATCAGAAGTTGTAACGACTGATGGTAAAAAATTTAATAAAATAGGAATATCTTGCCCTAAATTTCGAGGTGCAAGTTCTTCTTTGGTAATGTTTGAAAACGTAACCGGAGTTGCTTTCGTAACCCGAATAGCAGAGACAAAAACCTCATCTAAGACTACTTTTTTGCCTTCTAAAGAATCTAGTTCTTTTTTCTGGGCATTTACGCCAAGAGCCATTACGGAAAATAAAATAGTGGTAAAAACACTTTTAATGCTATACTTAATTTTGGTAGTTAGCATTACTTCGTCTAGAAAACTGACGGGGAAAAAATTGAAAATTGAAAAAAACAGTTTCATTCGTACTAAAGTTTAGTGACGAATAAAAGGGGCTGTTATTCTTGTTAATAATTAAATGTTTTGGTTTTTATTTTAAAAGCGCTTTTAAAATAAAAACCCTGCGTGTTCCTAATGGCGACAAGTAAAAAAAAACTTGCCGTATCCCTTGGCAGCATTACCTGCCCAGGTTCATTGGGTATAATCTCAGCCTTTTCTTAATTTACTTTCGGTAATTAC
>JANQTG010000002.1 GCA_030731855.1 Cellulophaga sp.
ATTCTGAATTATTATAAAGACGCCTCCATTGGAACTAAATATGTGTTTCCTATACTTTTGAAAAATAACTTGACCCCACCTCAATTAGAAAACAGGAAACACAAAACACTTCAACGCTATAACAAAGAATTAAAAGAGATTGCAGAAATATGTGGAATCGATAAAACTCTAACCAGGTATGTAGCAAGACATAGTTTTGCTAACTGTTTAAAACAAAAAGGAGTAGCTACCGATATTATTAGCGAATCTATGGGTCATAAAAATCTAAGTATCACACAAACTTATCTTAAGGAATTTGATAACTCAGTTTTAGATGAGGCGATTGAAATTTTGGTTTGAAGGTAAATAATTATTGAAATTTCTATATAAAATCTTGCAAAATCCATAAGGCATTAATATAAAAATCCAAATAGCCAAAGTGGTAGTTTAGTAATAGGGAATTCAACATCGTCTGCGACTACAAAACCGTTTTTTACAGTATCTATCTGTTTGCTTGTTTTATCTTTACCTCCAACTTCAAAAGTAAATGTATCATCAACTAAAAAGTCTCCTTGTTTTGGGTATGCCATTTTATGCCTTACTGAAACTTGGGAAATAAAATAGGTCTCCCTTAAATTACCTTTATTTGGGTTTGATGTTGAAAATGCAAAGGCGAGATTTGGGTTGTCCAAATACACTTTTTCGGGCTTTTGAAGTGTTGCCAAACTGATTCCGGATGCATACAATAATTTTATTAATTGGGCTTGCTCTAAAAAATGAAGATACGCTACCACTGAATTTCTATGGATATCACTTTTTTTTGCAATATTGGTTATATTGGGCTGAAAGGGTACATTAGCGGCAACCACGTTAAGTAATTGCAACATTTTTTTTGCATTACGCACATCGAAACCCTTTAGTTCTGCCATATCGTATTCAACAATTAAGCGCACCAGTTGTTGCAGCCGTGTGGCGTAACCTTGTTTATCTTCCATGGAAAATGGATAATATCCATATTGCAAATAATCCTCAAAATACTCTAATGGTCTAAACTCCACAGGAAACATTTCGGTCCATTTACGTTCTTTGGAAAGTATGGCTTCCAAAGTAATAGGTTCGAAATTATACAAATCATTAAACGCCAAATATTCACGGTATGAAAGCCCCGGTAAGGTGTACATTAACATTCGTCTGCTTAAATCACCTTCTTCTCTAGAAATATCGATGATAGATGACCCTGTGAATACTATTTTTAAGTCTGGATAAAAATCATACAGATTTTTTATATGAATAGACCAATTTTCGTATTTGTGCACCTCATCCAAAAAAAGATATTGCCCGCCTTTTTTAAAAAATGCTTCGGCAGTTTCTACTAATGAATGTGTTGTGAAATAAAAATCGTCTAAAGACCAATAGGTTCCTTGGGTTGGTAACAACTTTAATTCTTTTAGTTTTTGTAACAAAAGGGTCGTTTTGCCAGTACCTCTAGCGCCTTTTATACCCATTAATCTGTTGTTCCAATTAATCTCATTGTATAAATACCGCTTTTTTTCGGTACTTACCCGCTGTACTAACGCTGCCGATTTTTCTAGTAATTGTTCCATATTGCATATTTATATGTGCAATATAGGTTATTTTTTGCATTTTTAGGTGTGCGATTGTTAAAAAATCTATATATGCTCTATGGAATGGCTTTCATGGACATGGCTTTTATAAATACACGCACCTGTTCCTATG
>JANQTG010000003.1 GCA_030731855.1 Cellulophaga sp.
TAGAAGATGTAAATTATTACCATGTGCCTACGCCCATGACCGAGGCAATGTTTAAAACCACTATGACCGAAGGGCAGCTTTTAGATATACTATTAACCTTTAATTTATCGGAACGTCTTAATTATTCTATTGCTTATAAGGGGTTTAGATCCTTAGGTAAATACAGGAACTCACAATCTGAATCAGGAAATTTTGTAACTACCGCAAGTTATCAGACAAAAAATAATAGATATTCTCTACGAATGCATATTGCTGCTCAAGATTTAGTAGATGAAGAAAATGGCGGTTTATTAGATAAAGAAGAGCAATTTGAGTCAAATGACCCAGATTTTCAAGACAGATCCAGATTAGATGTTAACCTTACCGATGCAACGAACAAAATTTTAGGGAAACGTTATTTTTTTCAGCACCAATATAAAGTAATTCGCAAAGAACAAGATTCTAGTGCCGCTGAAAAAACCTCACTGGCTATAGGGCATCTTTTTAATTACGAAACTAAATTTTATCAGTTTAACCAAGCAACACAAAATGATTTTTTTGGTGAAGCATTTATTGCTACTGACATAGAAACTAAATCGCATCTTAAGGCTTTTTACAATCAGTTCAACGCCGAATTTTATAATACGATTTTAGGGAGATTAAAAGGGTCAATTAACATTTATAATTATAATTATTATTTTAATAGTCTCTTAATCACTGACACGCAACGAATACCAAATCAATTAAAAGGAGACGAAATAGCTTTAGGTGCTGATTATGAAAAAACTATTGGTGGTTTTCAATTGAAAGGCAACATGTCTTATAATTTAGTTGGTGATTTGAGCGGGAGCCTTTTTAATGCAACCGCTAAATATCAATTAAATGATGACCTAGGATTTTCGGCATCTATTTTTTCATCCTCTAGAATGCCTAATTTTAATTTTTTACTTTTTCAAAGTGAGTACGCCAACTATAACTGGAATAATGCCGACAATTTCGAAAAAGTAAAAACAAATAGTCTCCAGTTTAATGTAACTTCAAACCTTTTTGGTAATGCTTCTGCTAAGTTTACGAGATTAGACAATCATGCTTACTTTGCTGTAGATCCTCTCCAAACCGTTCTGGAGGGTCAAAGTGAAAATCAATTTATAAAACCATTTCAAGAAACCAATAGTATCAATTATTTAAAAGTTAAATATCAGAAAGAATTTAAATACAGATCTTTTGCATTACAAAATACCTTGATGTATCAAACGGTCGCTCAATCTAATAACATATTAAACGTACCTCAATTTACAACTAGAAACACTTTGTATTTCTCTAAAGAAATATTTAAAAAAGCGATGTTTCTACAAACAGGAGTAACATTAAAATATTTTACGGCCTATAATATGAATGCCTACAATCCGCTGCTTGGGGAATTTTACATCCAGAATAATGAACAAATAGGTGGCTTTCCTATGTTAGATTTCTTTATTAACGCAAAAGTACAACAGACGCGAATTTATTTAAAAGCAGAACATTTTAATTCTTCTTTCTCAGAACCAACTTATTATTCTGCTCCTGAGTATCCGTTCCGAGATTTCATAGTTCGTTTTGGAGTAGTTTGGAATTTCTTTTCTTAGAAAGATTACTTTAAAAAAACACAACTAGTATTTCATCACTTTTTAAAGCTAATCACTTTTTTTCAGACAAACATCGAATATTTCTCGGAGTAGTTTAGTGCTTGGTTGTCT
>JANQTG010000004.1 GCA_030731855.1 Cellulophaga sp.
TTGGGATGCTGAAAACCGATCACCTTTTGACCGTCCGGGTGTTGAGGTTTTAGAGGGCGATTATATCCATTCAGTAAACGGAATAATGCTATCGTTAGATAAAGAACCCTACGCTGCCTTTGAAGGTCTCGATGGTAAGACTATCGTACTGAAAATAAGTACAACAGGTAAGTTGAGTGATGCTAAAAATGTAGTGGTTACTTCTTTAAAAGCAAGTGAAGAAGAAAATATTCGCTATTTAGATTGGGTTGAGACTAATCGATTACTGGTCGAAAAGCTGTCTGATGGAAAACTCGGGTACGTTTACATGACCGATACCTCTCTAGGAGGCCAACTCGATTTGGTGAAAATGTATTATGGCCAATTAGGCAAAGAAGGTTTTATTATTGACCAACGCTTTAACGGTGGCGGTCAACTTGCAGACTGGTTCCTTGAATTGTTGCAAAGACCCACTATTTATAATTTGAATTGAAGACATGGCAAGACACATACTTGGCTTGTAAAAGCCAATACAGGCCCCATGGGAATGTTAATCAATGGCTGGGCAGGTTCAGGTGGTGACGGACTTCCTTGGGCATTTAGAGAATTAAATGCAGGTCCCATTGTAGGCGAACGTACCATTGGAATCCTCGTGGGGCCGGCTACAGGTCATCAGCTTATTGATGGCGGAGGTATTACGGTGCCAGACGCAAGACTCTTTTACAATTCTGGTAAATGGTTTGACGAAGGCGTTGGTGTACAACCTGATTATGAAGTTTGGGATGATCCGAATTTATTAATGAACGGTCGTGATCCACAAATGGAAAAAGTGGTAGATGAGGTGATGAAATTGTTAAAAATCGCTCCGAAAAAGCAAACTCCAGTACCCGCTATGGAAGACCGTACGGCAAAAGGATTGAATAAAAAAGAATAAATATTTTTTTGAATGGAACAACAAACACCACTAAAAATGAAAACACAAAAGAAACGCACTTGGAAATTTTGGATTGGCAGAACCCTACTAGTTTTACTACTCATTGGAGGCCTTTGGCTCACCAACCTTATTTGGTTCAAGCCTTTTAATATAAAGCACTTCTATGATAAGCTGTTTGTTCAGCTGGCATTAGATAGCCCAGAAACGACCACCCAATTAGGCATTCCTGTTATTTATGATTGGTATAAAGATGATTTAGATGACATTTCGCCTGCCAAACAAGTAGAATCCTATAGTAAGTTAAAAGCGGATTACGAAACCTTAATGAGCTATAATTTCGAAAAACAATCACCCGAAAATCAATTGAATACTAAGATTCTAGGTTTTTTCTTAAAAAGTGCTATCGATGGCGAACCCTATCAGGATTATGGGTATGCAGTCAACCAAATGTTTGGCGTACAAAGTAGCTTACCAAGTTTAATGGAAAGTGCTCATAAACTGGAAGACAAAAGCGATATGGAGGCCTATATATCTCGTCTTTCAAAATTTGACACCAAGTTTAATCAACTTATCGAAAATCTCAAAATAAGCGAATCCAAAGGGATTATCCCGCCAAAATTCGTCATTAAAATAGTTCTAGATGAAATGAAGGGTTTTGTTGAGGGAAACTCGGACAAAAAAACGTCTGCGGTGCAATCAAACATCCTTTATACTAATTTTGAAACTAAAGTAGATCAACTCGCTGAAATTTCTGAAGAACAAAAAGCGGATTTCAAAAAACAGGTCGAAAAGGAAATAGAAAACACTGTTTTCCCAGCCTATAAAAAGCTTATTGGCTATTTTGAAAACCTCAACAAAAAAGCCACAAATGATGCTGGTGTTTGGAAGTTTCCTAATGGCGATGGGTACTACCGTTACCAATTAAAACAGAGTACTACGCTAGAGCTTGATCCAGAAGATGTACATCAAATAGGGCTCTCAGAAGTGGCACGAATTAAAAGTGAAATGAATGCCATTCTTTCTTCAGAAGGCTATGCCGATTCTACCAAAACCCTTGGCGAAATCATTCAAAAATTAAACACTGAGGATCGTTTTCTATACCCAAATACAGAGGAAGGGCGGCAACTAATTCTCGATGATTACACAGGAATAATTGATGAGATAAGTGCTAATCTAGACAATGCGTTTAACATAAGACCCAAAGCAGGTATCGAGGTAAAACGCATACCAGAATTTAAGGAAGATGGATTAGTTGCCGCCTATTATCAAAGACCAGCCATGGATGGGTCGCGCGGTGGTGTATTTTTTGCCAATTTAAGAAACACCAATGAAACGGTAAAATTTTCTATGAAAACCTTGGCCTATCACGAAGGTGTTCCTGGGCACCATTTTCAGATTGCAATAGCAAGTGAACTGCAAGGCTTACCAATGTTTAGAGGCGTTATTCCATTTACATCTTATATAGAAGGTTGGGCACTCTACACAGAACAATTGGCGTGGGAATTAGGCTTTTACGATAATGACCCTTTTGGAAATCTAGGCAGACTACAAGCCGAGATGTTTAGAGCAACACGATTAGTGGTTGATACAGGTATTCATCATAAAAAATGGACTCGTGAAGAAGCTATTGCCTATATGATAGCAAATACAGGCATGACCACAGGAGAAGTAACCTCAGAAATTGAACGTTACATTGTGATGCCCGGACAAGCCTGTGCGTACAAAATAGGCATGATAAAAATACTGGAACTGCGAGAAATGGCAAAAACAGCACTAGGCGATCGTTTTGATTTACGCGATTTTCATGATGTGGTGTTGAAAAATGGCGCTGTGCCCTTGGTTGTTTTAGAGGAGATTGTGCAAAACTATATTGATGACATTAAGAAAGGGTAAAACACTTATCTAAAAAGAAAAAGTTATTAAAACAAAACCAACCAAAACATGGAAGCTACACCAACCTCGCTCACCCCTCTAAAAGCCCTCGACCGCATTCAATCTATTGATGTGATGCGAGGCATCGTACTTTTTGGAATTTTATTAATGAATATCAATGGGATGGGATTGGCACATGCTTATGACGACCCAACAATATCTGGTGGAGCTACAGGTTGGGATCTCTATACATGGATCACTACCAATATGCTTTTTGAAGGGACGATGAGAGCGCTATTTTCTTTGTTATTTGGCGCAGGGATGTTTATTCTTTTGGACCGTATGGAAAAGAAAGGTGCCGGCATCAAAGCTGCGGATATTTATTTTAGACGTTTACTATGGTTGCTTTTTTTTGGACTTATTCATTCGTACCTTATTCTTTGGACTGGCGAAATTTTATTCACTTATGCCGTTATGGGTTTTTTAGTGTATTCGTTTCGGAATATGGCACCTAAAAAATTAATTATCGCAGCAGCAGTTTTATTTTCAATAGGTACTATTTGGAATTATGCCGATTATAAGTCTGATGTTAAATTTATGGCAAATGTTGAAATGGCAGAACAGTTTAACACAGATGGCAAAGCACTAACTGACGAATTAAAAGAAGCTACAGAGAAATGGGACGACCTGCAAAAAGAGCGCTCGCCAAAAGCTATTGCAGACTATAATGCCAATATGAAAAAGAATTATTTTGGAGTGGTCGCTTTTTTGGCACCGATAAATTTACAGCAACAACAGTATTATTTATTCCGCTACGACCTTTGGGATATTCTCAGTATGATGCTTATTGGTATTGCATTTTTTAAACTTCATTTACTTTCTGCAACAAAGTCATATCGCTTTTATGGTATTATGATGCTCTTAGGTTATGCCATAGGCTTGAGCGTCAATTATTATGAAGTGCAGATGATTGTTAATCATAACTTTTCGTTATTAAGTTTTTCAAAATCTAGTATCACTTATGATTTGGGTCGGGTTGCAGTTGCTATGGGTCACATAGGGCTGATTATGCTGTTTTGTAAATTACCCATTTTGTCATTATTAAAAAGAGCACTTGGTGCCGTTGGTAAAATGGCGCTGACCAATTATGTGATGCATTCGGTCTTTGCCCTATTCATTTTTACAGGAGCAGGATTTGGGTTGTTTGGGGCATTTAGCCGTCACCAATTATTATATATCGTATTTGCCATTTGGCTTTTTCAACTCATCGCAAGTCCACTTTGGTTAAAGTACTTTGCTTTTGGGCCTTTAGAATGGCTTTGGCGTAATTTGAGTTATCAAAAACGACATGCTTTGAGAAAGAAACGTTCAGAATAACAGCAAAAAGCTATGATTAAACTATTTCGAAAAATCCGTCAAAACTTGCTCAACGAAGGCAAAACCTCCAAGTATTTTAAATACGCCATTGGCGAAATTATCCTTGTGGTAATTGGGATTTTGATTGCCTTAAATATCAATAACTGGAACGAAGTTAAAAATAACCGTAACGCAGAAATTAAAACGCTTTCTCAACTGAGTATAGATTTAAAATCGAACCTAAATGAAATTAAAGATATGCTAGACCAAATCATTGAGGCAAATACATCTGGAAAAAAAATACTTAATCATTTAGATTCCAATGAACAAGTAACGGATTCGCTGAAATTTTGGGTTGAAACTTTCAACGGAAGAAATATTTTTAACAATGCTAATACCACCTACAAAACTATTCAGAATAATACTAAAAACAGTATAACAAATGATTCGCTACGACTCAAAATTACCTTAATGTACGAACGCGATTTTGATAATATAAACAAACGAGAAAAAGTATTAAATGAAGAATTTTTTGCATTATATCAGTTAGAACTAAATAAGAATTTTAAAACCTCCCCATCCATTTCAAAATACTTTGAAAATCTGGAGTTAGAAGTTAATACACCTTTAAATTTAGATCAACTAAAAACAAATGAGCACTACAAAAATGTTTTAATAGGCGTTTATAATTTTAGGTTATTGCGTATTCAATGGCTAAAAGGAACAATAACAGACCTTACGAAGCTCATTACAGCTGTTGATGCAGAAATAAAAAATCTCAAGACTTATTAAAATGATAAAAATATTTAGAGACATCCGAAAAAACCTGCTAAACGAGGGCCTGCCTGCCGGACAGGCAGGCAAAACTACTAAATACTTTACATACGTTATTGGTAAAGTGTTATTTGCTGTTAGGGGATTAGTTAATATTACCGAATTCAAAATTAGAAACGAATTCCTCCCCTCTTGGGAGGGCATTACTTTTTAGCTATGATTAAACTATTTCGAAAAATCCGTCAAAACTTGCTCAACGAAGGCAAAACCTCCAAGTATTTTAAATACGCCATCGGCGAAATTATCCTTGTGGTAATTGGGATTTTGATTGCTTTACAGATTAATAATTGGAATGAAAAAAACAATCTTTCTAAAAAAGAAGTCGCCTTATTAGCCAATTTAAAAAATGATATTGAATCTGATATTTCGGGTTTGAAACGGCAAGATTCTCTTTATGCATCAAAAGAAATTGATGCTGCACTCGGTATAGAATTATTCTATAAAGCAAAAACAACTAAAGATATCGATTCGGTAATTGGCTTATCGAACGGTCTTTGGAACGAATTATATATTAGTAGGAACACCTATAACGAAATGATCAATTCTGGAAGTATGTACACGATGAAGAATAAAGAATTACAAAAAAAAATTAATAAATATTACAGTTTGGTTGAGGCACATATTGAATATATCCGTAATGTGAATAACTCACAAAATAAATTATGGGATGAAGACCCAGCAATGTATCCTGCTAAACTGTTGATGAGACAGATGAGAAACCCACAAATTGATATCAAATTACTAGATACTGCGTGGATAAACAATCCAAAATCAGCAACGTATTTATCTCTTGATAACGCTCTATTTACAAATCAAAATTTAAGTAATCGTTACCGCAGAGTAGTGTTCGGTCGTATTATAACAGCAGGTGATGATTTAAATACAGCTATTACAAAAGAACTCAACTCTCGAAAATAAAAACAATATAAATCAAAGGCCAATGATAAAAATATTTAGAAACTTCCGAAAAAACCTTCTCAATGAAGGAAAAACATCTAAGTATTTCAAATACGCCATCGGCGAAATTGTGCTTGTGGTCGTTGGTATTTTGATCGCCTTACAGATTAATAATTGGAATGAAAACCGCAAGGCGCAAGCCCTTGAGTTATCGTCTATGAAAGAAATTATTGAAAATATTAATTATGATATTCTTAGGTGCGACAGAAATATTAAAACCAACACAATTTTAGTTAAAGGCTTAGATTCTTTACGAACAGCAATCCATAATACCTTTGATGGAAAAGACGAAACGGTAGAAATTTACTATTTCACCTTAAAATATGTTACAGATTATAGCAGAGCGGTATTAAATAGAACAGCCTATGAAGAGCTCACAAATTCTGGTGCCATAAAAGGCATTGCTAATAGAACTTTGGTACGGCAACTTTCCGATTATTACCAAAGGATAACATTTGCAGTTAAAGAGTTTAGACCCGAACGCAGTCACCAAAATCTGCAAACCCTTAGAAAGAAATTTATAAGCTTTAAGGGATTAGATTCCTACATTACATCATTCGATAAGATAAATCCTAATAGTTTTTTTGTGGATTACGATTTTGAGGCCCTTAAACAAATGGAACATTTAAAATTATTAGAGCCAGAAGGCCTTCTACTTGAGGACTACTATAATGAAATTGCCCAATATGCCATAGACCAAAAAACCTATATCTTTTATATGGCTTGGGTAAAAGAAACCGCTGAAATGCTCATTAAAGCTATCGAAAAAGAATACCAGTTAACTGAAACTACATTATGATTAAATTCTTTAGAAATATTCGCAAAAACCTGCTAAACGAAGGCCTGCCTTCCGAACAGGCAGGCAAAATATCTAAGTATTTCACATACGCCATTGGCGAGATTGTGCTTGTGGTGATTGGAATTTTGATTGCGCTACAGATTAATAATAAAAATGAGCTAAGTAAACAACGAAAACAAGAACTACATTATCTAAAAAATATTGAAACCGATCTAAAGCTTAACATCGCTCATTTAGATGGTTATATGGCGACCAGGGAAACGGCAATTAATTCTGCCAATGAGGTGATTGCCCATTATGAAGGAAAACCAATAACAGACTTAAAAGCCTTTAGCAGACATACGGTAAATATCTATACTTGGAGAAAGTTTTTTCAAATCAATAATACGTTTCAAGAATTAATGAATTCTGGTAATTTAGCTCTAATTTCTAATGATTCCATTAAAAAAACTTTACTTAATATGGAAACTTTATATAATTTGATGAAAGACACCGAAGCACACTTTAGATATGATGCCGAAGTAATGTTATACGAACCTTCTTATAACATGATGGATATGAACCAAATTGTTCAAAACTACATGTATTATGCTAGTAATGGTGCGGCTGGTGAAAACAGAGATCTATCTAAAGCAGGCTTTGATGCTATGCTAAAAGATACCAAGCAAAAAAATGGCTTTGTAATGGCAGTGTACGAGTTTAGTGTAATGAATCAACAGTTTCGAGACATGAAAGCGATGTGTGAGCAACTTATTGCGTTAATAGATAAAGAGCTAAAAACTGATGATTAAACTCTTTAGAAAAATCCGCCAAAACCTTCTCAAAGAAGGCAAAACCACCAAGTATTTGAAATATGCTATTGGTGAAATTGGCCTTGTGGTAATTGGGATTTTGATTGCCCTACAAATTAATAACTGGAATGAAAATAAGAAGCAAAAAAAGCAACTCGATGCCATATATACCACAGTAGAGCAAAATCTTCAAACCGATCTTAAAAACATAAAAGTTCCTATTGAATTTTTTAAAACCTTGGACAGCACACTTACCCTTATATTGACAACAAACTATTCGACTTCCTTTATGGACTCTATAAATGAAACTAATTATTTGCAGTGTATCCCTTGCAAAACTAATATCAATATGTATGAGCCTTTTGAAAAACAAGATAATGGATTTGAATTATTAAAAAAATATGAAGACAACGAGTCCATCAAAGGAAACGAATTTTCACAAGACATCATTCAATTTTATACAACAGAAGGAAAAGGATTGACCACATTTCGTGATGTTCTCATCAATGAAGCATATTCAAACTTAAAGTATTATGAACAATTCCCTTGGTATTCAGATTATTCTTTAGGTAATTATAACCCTAATGCTATCGCCTATTTCCTTAACGACCAAAACTATAAAAATAGAGCCGCAAACTTTAAAATTTTTATAGGCAGAAATTATTTGAAAAGGCTGAAAGACTACCAAACATCTGCTACACAAATCATCTCTAAAATTGAAAAGAGACGGCAATCCATTTAGCACAGATTAAATCGAAACCATGATAAAACTCTTCCGAAACATTCGCAAAAACCTTCTCAACGAAGGCAAAACATCCAAATACTTCAAATACGCCATTGGTGAGATTGTACTTGTGGTTATTGGGATT
>JANQTG010000005.1:0-5721 GCA_030731855.1 Cellulophaga sp.
GTGGAGAATACCGGATTCGAACCGGTGACCTCTTGCCTGCCAGGCAAGCGCTCTAGCCAACTGAGCTAATCCCCCTTTTTTCTTTTTTTTACTTCGAAAAGGTGGCCTTCTCGAATGCTTTCGGGACGCTCTAGCCTCCCGATGTTTCGGGAGAACTAATCCCCTTTAAAGCATGCCAAAGAAAGTGTATTTTTACTAACTACTAAAATTTTTATTAATCTTTCTTAACGCTTAATACTAAAACCGGAATTGGTGCATAAAATTCTGATTTTGAAATGGTATTCTTTTCCCAAAGTGTTTTAAAAAACCCTCTTTTTCTTCTGAAAACACACAATATATCAGGGTGTTGCGCTTGAAAATGCTCTAAAACACCTAGATAGGTAGTAGAATTTTGAGTTAAGGTAACCCCAGAACTAATATCCATTAAAGCGGTGTTAATTTTTAGATCATCATCTGTATACCCGGGAGTTTTAACGAGTAATAAATTAACATGCGAATTAAATTTTTTCTTAATAGCCACAAGTGGATCTAAAATTCTTTTTCTTTTTAAAACCCCTGATTTAAAGGCTGTTAAGATAGATTTGTAAGGTACAAAAACACTTCCTTTAGGAACAATTAAGCTAGGTATATTGGTTTGTTTTATAATTTTACCGGAGGTATTTCCTAAGTATAACTCTTCTTTTATATCATTACTTTTTGGAGAAAGTATTAGTAAATCGATGCCTAATTCTTTATTTATATCCTTTAAACCACTTACAATATCTCCATTATACGTTGCAATTTTTATAGAACTCCCTTTTGCATCTACTTTGGCAATAATATCCTTTAATCGTTCTATACTGCTTTCGGTTACTTTTTCCTCTATATTTCCTAAACTACCAGTTTTAGCTGATACATTAAAAACTTCCATTACATAAATTTCTGAGGAAAAATGTGCTGCAAAATCTACGGCATATTGTAATGTTTCATGAGAATCAGGAGAAGTACCTATAGGAACCAATATATTTTTCATAACGAGCTTTTATGATTTAAAGTTTAAATTTACACTAAAAAAGTTGAATGATACGAGCTGCAAAGATATCAGAAATTCCCGATATTCTTACAATTACAAAAGCCTGTGCTAAAAAAATGTCGAGCCTTGGTATTTACCAATGGAATGAACATTATCCTTCAAAAAAAGTATTTGAGCACGATATCCAAAGAAATGAATTATTTGTTTTTGAAGAAAATTCAAATAGTATCGGTGTCATAGTTATTTCTACTTTTAAAGATGTGGAATATGAAGCTGTTCACTGGAGGAACAAAAAAGAAAACGCTATTTACATTCATCGACTTGCAGTGCATCCTGATTATCAAAGTAAAGGCTATGCTCAAAAAATGATGGATTTTGCAGAAAATTATGCCAGAGAAAATAATTTTTCTTCCGTAAGGTTAGATACCTTTAGCCAAAATACCCGAAATCAAGCCTTTTACACGCAAAGAGGCTATCAAAAATTAGAAGCCATTTATTTTCCAAAACAAAGCGAATATCCTTTTTATTGTTACGAACTAATCTTATAATTTTCTTTGAATACCGCTATCACATTTAAAAATATTAATAAACTGGCTATACCGGCAATTATAGCGGGTATCGCCGAACCTTTGCTATCAATAACAGATACCGCCATTGTGGGTAATATTGATGTTGATGGTATCGAATCGCTTGCGGCGGCGGGTATTGTAGGTTCTTTTTTATCGATGTTAATCTGGGTTTTAGGGCAAACTCGGAGTGCTATTTCAACCATTATATCACAATATTTAGGTGCTGGAAAAATTGAAGATGTAAAATCGCTTCCCGCTCAGGCGATATTTTTAAACATTTCATTGAGTACTATCATTCTTCTCTCAACCATTTTTATTGTTGATGATATTTTTAAGCTTTTAAACGCTTCGGGTAAAATTTTAGAATATTGTATTTCTTACTATTCTATACGGGTATGGGGTTTTCCGTTAACGCTTTTTACCTTTGCCGTTATGGGAATTTTTAGAGGTTTACAGAATACGTTTTACCCTATGATTATTGCAATTACCGGAGCAATTTTGAATATTATTTTAGATTATATATTCGTTTTTGGAGTGGAAGGATTTATAAATCCAATGTATTTAGAAGGTGCGGCATGGGCAAGTTTAATTGCGCAAGCTGTTATGGCTATTATGGCATTTATTTTATTGGTAAATAAAACCGCTATTTCTTTAAAGTTAGTATTTCCGCTGCATCCAGAATTAAAACGACTTATTTTTATGAGTCTCCATTTATTTATACGAGCAATTGCTTTAAATACAGCACTAATTTTAGCAGTTCGTGAAGCTACTGCTTTAGGCGATCAGTACATTGGTGCGCATACAATTGCCATTAATTTATGGCTTTTTTCGGCCTTTTTTATCGATGGTTATTCTGCGGCAGGTAACAGTATTAGTGGCCGACTTTTAGGTGCTGGTGATTATAAAGGGCTTGCGCTTTTACTTAAAAAAATTATGAACTACGGACTCGCAGTTAGCTTTGTTTTAATGCTTGTAGGATTTGTTTTTTATAAGCCTATTGGTCATATTTTCTCAAATGATTTGCCTGTGTTAAATGCTTTTTATAGCATCTTTTTTATTGTATTATTAGGTTTGCCAATAAACGCGGTAGCTTTTATTTATGATGGTATTTTTAAAGGTTTAGGGGAGATGAAATATCTTAGAAATACGCTTCTTTGGGGTACATTTTTTGGCTTTATTCCCACTTTATTAATCGGAATTTACTTTGAATTGGAATTATACGGAATTTGGATTGCTTTTACCGTTTGGATGCTAATTAGAGGTGGCGCATTGGTGATGGAATTTAGAAGAAAGTTTCTGCCTTTGATTAATGCTTCTTAAAAGAAAATAACCTAATTGAAGGCTTAAAATAGCTCAAAAAATGTACTTTTGATACAAATAAAAAATCATGACTACTTCACGAGAAAATGGGAGTCTTTATACCCAAATAAATCAAAAAATAGCGACGGTAGAATTCGGGCATCCGGCTAGTAATTCATTCGTTATTGAATTATTAGATAGGTTAGCGGATGAATTTAATAAACTATCGGAAAATAGCGAGGTTAATATCATCATTTTAAAATCAGAAGGCAATAAAGCTTTCTGTGCTGGCGCCTCTTTTGATGAATTAGTTGCCGTATCAACCCTAGAAGAAGGTAGGGTTTTCTTTAATGGTTTTGCTAAGGTCATCAACGCTATGCGAACCTGTAAAAAAGTAATTATTGGTCGTGTGCAAGGAAAAGCAGTAGGAGGTGGTGTTGGTTTAATATCAGCATGCGATTATGTATTTGCTAGCGAAAGTGCTTCTATCCGCTTATCAGAATTAACCATTGGCATTGCCCCTTTTGTGATTGCACCCGCCGTAGCTCGAAAAATAGGAACCTCAGGTTTAGCCGAATTATCATTGAATCCAACCGAATGGAAATCGGCTTATTGGGCAAAAGAAAAGGGATTTTTCGCGAAAGTTTTTGATAGTATTAGCGACTTAGATAAAGATCTAGACTACTTTTCTACAAATTTGGCCAGTTATAATCCTGATGGCTTAAGTGAATGGAAAAAAGTACTTTGGGAAAATACCGACCATTGGGAAACTTTACTGACTGAAAGAGCTGCCATCACCGGGAAATTAGCTTTGTCCGAATTTACCAAAAATGCCTTATCTAAGTTTAAAAAGTAAATATGCGTTATGATAAATTATCGATTATTCTTTCTTTTTACCTTACTAAGTCTCTGCTTTTCAGCAACAGCGCAAATTGCTCAAGAAATCAGAATAGATTACCAACGCATCCAAGAAGAATTGTCTCAATACACAACTAAAACCATTTCCGTAGATGAAATGTCTGCAGAAGGAGGCGAGCTTACTGGATATTATAAAGATAGTATTTTACAAAAAATAGCTGCTGTATTTTTTGGCGAAAGGGGAAAACAATTGATGGATTTTTACTACAAGGATACAATCCCTATATTTATAGTAAGCACTCGCCATAGTTATAACCGACCCATGTACTACACTAAAGAAATGGCAGAAGAATATGACGATGATGAATACTTTAGTTCAGAGAAAACAACGATAACAGAAGAATCTTTTTACGTTCAAAAGGATAGTATTATCATCTGGTTAAACAATGACGGCAACCCTGCTGAACTTGAGGAAGAAGAGAAAAAGATGAAAACCCAAGTATTAATAAGTACCTCTCAAAGGCTCCAAAAACGTTTGGCAGCTTTAAAGGAAGAAGATGAATAGGTTTTTTAATATTAAATTTATGAATACAAACCTAGCGCGTCTATACTAAAAAGTATAGCACAACGTTTTTAAAAGAAATGTATTAAGAGTACTATGGATATTTTAAAATTTTTGAATGGCGACCTTATTTTCCCAATTTTTGCCTTTTCTATAATTGTTATTTATTTAGTAAACCGATCAAAAACAAGACGTAAGTATAAAAGATAAAAATGTCTCATAAAAAGCGTATGACTTGGATAGTTTTTTACAGTTTCCTTTTCTTAATTGGTTCTGGACTTTTTTACGGTGCTTATAGCAGTTTTCAGAAAACTAAAAGTCTTTTGGCTAAAGGGGTGACTACTACCGCAACAGTAATTAGTTTTGAAACTTCGCAAGGTAAAAATGGCAACATGTATAAACCTAGTTTTGAATTTACCGATAAATTTTTGAATAAAAGAACCTTTAAAAGTGGAATTGCATCTAGTCCGCCTGCTTATGAAATAGGTGAAAAAGTACAAATTATCTATAATCCTAAAAGCGACAAAGAGGTAAAAACTATTTCGTTTTGGGGCCTGTATAGAGGTAGTGTTATTCTTGCCATGGTCGCCGCTCCTTTTTTAATCATTGGTGGAAGCTATATCTTATATAAACTTTATTAGATTTTTTGAGTTTAATAGCTCAAGGCTATATTTCGACTTTTTAATTTTGGAATTTGAAATTTTCTTTTTTTTGAAATTTTAAGACCTCGTAGGCTTGCCCTCTAGGTAGTTAATTAAGTTTTCTACTATTAAACTAAGGCAAAAATGATACTTTTGTACTTTATTGGGTAGTATAGCCTATTTGATTTTAAGATCAACTTTATGAGTAACATAAGAATTACGAAGCAATTCAATTTTGAAACCGGCCATGCCTTATATGGTTACGATGGTAAATGCCGCAACGTACACGGTCATAGTTATAAACTTTCGGTAACTGTTATTGGCAAACCAATTAAAGATACAAGCCATGTAAAATTAGGAATGGTGATCGATTTTGGCGATCTTAAAAAAATTGTCAAAGAAGAAATTGTAGATCAGTTTGATCATGCTACCGTATTTAATAAAAACACTCCGCATGTTGAATTAGCTCAAGAACTAATCAATCGCGGACATGAAGTTATTTTGGCAGATTACCAGCCGACTAGTGAGAATATGGTGATCGATTTTGCTGCTAAAATTAAAGCGCGTTTGCCAGAAAATATTCAGTTACATTCTTTAAAATTACAAGAAACAGAAACTTCTTTTGCAGAATGGTACGCTAGTGATAATTAGCCCCCTAGCCCCCAATACTTCGACTTGGCTCAGCACAAGCGGGGAATTATTAACTTTACTTTAAATGACGACCCTAAATATTCCTAAAGGTAAAAAAGTGTATTTTTCGAGTGATAATCACTTGGGAGC
>JANQTG010000005.1:5821-8380 GCA_030731855.1 Cellulophaga sp.
GGTTATTTTGAAGAAGAATTGGGGATCCCTGTTTTTCATAAACCGCAGCAATTTAAGATCAATGACAAAACTTTTTTTATAGGACATGGTGATGGTTTAGGCCCCAATGATAAAGGTTACAAACGAATGAAAAAAGTATTTACTAACCCTTTTTCAAAATGGTTATTTAGATGGCTGCATCCAGATTTAGGAGTTCGATTAGCGCAATATTTATCCGTAAAAAATAAGTTAATTTCTGGGGATGAAGATGCTAAATTTTTAGGCGAAGAAAACGAGTGGCTGGTGCAATATGCCAAACGAAAACTAGAGAAAAACCATTATGATTATTTCATCTTCGGACATCGCCATTTACCACTTGAAATTCCTTTAAACGAAAGCTCCACCTACATTAATTTAGGCGACTGGATTGGCTATTATACCTACGGCGTTTTTGATGGGGAGCAATTTAGGTTGATGGAGTATAAAGGTGAGAATTAGATCAAAGATTCTAAAAAATTAGATACAACTAACCATATGAGGTTTTATTTTTATAGGAGAAATTTATGGTACTAGTATCAGACTTATATAGATTCTTAAAAAATCCGAAACAGTTAAAACCTTCAGAAGAAACAAATTTTTTTTCAGTTTTAAAAGAATTCTTTATTTATGATTTTGTAATAACATTTTGCTGGGCTTTTTTAATAGGAATATGTACTTTATTATTTGATGATTTTGCCTCCGTTTTTAAGAGTAAAAAAACAATTAATGATACAGCAATTAACATTTTTTTGGTCGTAGCTATTATTGCACCAATTCTTGAAGAATTCGCCTATAGATTTAGCTTAAGAATTAACAGATTAACAATATCTGTTGGTTTAGCAGTACAACTAATAATGTATTTGCATCTTTTAAAATTTATTCATGTAAGTTTTAACTACAGAATTATTTTAATGTTTATAACTGCAATTGTTTTTTATTTTTCAATTGGTGAAAAACTTTCTGTTTACTTAAGGCAAAAAATCAACTTGTACGTATACTTTAATTTACTCTTATTTACATTACTTCATGCGCTCAATTTTTCATATTTTGAAATTTATCATTATCTGTATATTCCGCTATTAATTTCATTACAATTCTTTTTTGGTTTGTACTTGTCGTATGTTAGAATAAAACACAATTTTTTATATGTTGTTATTTTTCATATTATCCATAATGCTTTTATTATTGGTGTTGGCCTCCTTATAAAACTATAAAATGGTTTCAACAACTAACTTACAGCTTGATATTAAACGAAACATCAACCTATATAAATTTAGGGGACTGGATTGGGTATTATACGTATGGGGTTTTTGATGGGGAGAAGTTGAGCTTGTTGGAGTTTAAAGGTTGATTTTTTTACCCATCCTTTTCATGTTCCTCTACATCTCTTTGTAGGTCTAATTTTCTAAAGGTTGGAGAAACTAATGCTGTGGTACCAACGGTTAAAATAGTCATCACACCACCAAAAACTACTGCGGTCACTGTGCCCATTAATTTAGCCGTTACGCCACTTTCAAAAGCACCCAATTCGTTACTAGACCCCACAAAAATAGAATTTACCGAAGCCACTCGGCCACGCATGTGATCTGGAGTTTTTAGTTGTAAAATAGTTTGGCGCACAATCATCGAAATACCATCTAAAGCGCCACTCACAAACAAGGCGGCTACCGATAGCCAGAAATAGGTAGACAGTCCAAAAACAATCATACAAACGCCAAAACCAAAGATAGCCCATAACAGTTTTTTACCTGCGTTTTTATGCAGTGGAAAACGCGTTGACGCGAGCATCATAATCGCTGCGCCAACGGCTGGTGCTGCTCTTAATATTCCAAAACCCTCGGCACCTACATTAAGTATCTCTTGCGCAAAAATAGGTAGTAACGCTACCGCACCACCAAATAAAACCGCTACCATATCTAAGGTTAAGGCACCAAAAACAGATTTTGAATTGAATACAAATTTTAATCCTTCTTTTAAGCTTTGAAAAACAGGCTCTCCTATTTTAGGATTTAAAATCGGTTTACGTTCTATTCTAAAGAGCGCTATTAACGCAATGATAGAAAAAGCCACAATAACACACATAGACCAATGTACACCCATTAAACTAATGGAAAAACCCGCCAAAGCAGGCCCTAAAACTGATGCAAATTGCCATGTTGAACTGCTCCAAGTAGCGGCATTAGGGTATATTTTTTTGGGTACAATTAAAGCGACTAATGAAAAAATAGTAGGCCCAATAAAAGAACGGACTAGTCCTCCTAAAAAGACTAAAAAGTAAGTGACATAGAGAATTGTTTTGGTTTCTAATTCTAATACCACAGAAGGAATTGTAATGACAAATAAGCCAATACTTATGACCGAAAAGCCTAAAATACATTTGATTAACAGACTCCTTTTTTCTTTTTGATCGACAATATGACCTGCAAAAAGTGCCATACCTACCGCAGGAATTACTTCCATTAAACCGATAATCCCTAAAGAAAGCGGATCTTTTGTTAGACTATAAACTTGCCACTCAATCACAATAAATTGCATAGACCA
>JANQTG010000006.1:0-3271 GCA_030731855.1 Cellulophaga sp.
CTAAAAACTGAAGGATTTGAAATTAAAAAAGTAGAAAATAAGATACAAGTAGTTGCTATCGATGCAGAAGGATTAATGTACGGCGGATTAGAACTTGCCGAGCAGATAAAAATAAGCGGGTTAGAGGGTGTTGAAGCTACCTTGCAAAATCCATATTTAGAAAAACGAGGTACAAAGTTCAACATTCCTTTAGATGCCCGAACGCCCAGTTATACTGATGCAAGTGATACTGCCCAACATAACCTTCCTGTAATGTGGGAATTCGATTTTTGGACAGCCTATATCGATAATCTCGCACGACACCGCTATAATTATATTTCGCTTTGGAATTTACACCCGTTTCCATCTATGGTAAAAGTGCCTGGTTACGAAGAAATTGCTTTAGACGATGTGCATCGTTCCACTATAGATTGGGAAGAAAACTACCACCTGCATGGCACTGGTCTCGCAACCCCAGAAATTTTAGCAAATCCCGAAATTATTAAGAAAATAACCATAGATGAAAAAATTGAGTTTTGGAAAAAAGTAATGCGGTATGCGAAAGATCGGAACATCGATTTTCATATCATCACATGGAATATATTTACCAACGGTACGGATGGAAAATATGGAATTACAGATGAATCTAGCAACGAAATCACTAAAGATTATTTTAGAAAAAGTATAAAACAGCTTTTTGTTTCGTATCCAGATTTAGCGGGTATTGGGCTTACCACTGGGGAAAATATGCATGGTATTAATTTTGAAGAAAAAGAGGAATGGGCTTATGAAACCTATGCAAAAGCTATTTTAGAGGTAGCACAAGAAATGCCCGAAAGAGATTTTACTTTTATCCATAGGCAGCATCAAACAGGAGCTAAGGCTATTGCCGAAAAGTTTAAACCAGTTATAGATGCCCCGAATATAGAATTCATCTTTAGTTTTAAGTACGCAAAGGCGCATGTTTTTAGCACTACAGAGCAACATTATCATCAAGGTTTTGTCGAGGATATTAAAGGCTTAAAAACCATTTGGGGACTTCGTAATGACGACACCTATTACCTACGTTGGGGCGCTCCAGATTTTGTAAGGGAGTTTATCTCCAATATGCCGTACGAAGTTGCTGGCGGAATGTATTATGGTTCCGATCAATGGATATGGGGGCGAGAATTTCTAACAAAAAATCCTGAAACGCCCAACCAACTAGAAATAGAAAAACATTGGTACAACTGGATGTTATGGGGCCGATTGAGCTACGATCCAGACCTATCTAACGATAGAATTAAAAGTATTTTACACACAAAATTCACCAATACTGCTACGGAGGCGGAAGCTCTTTTTACCGCCTGGCAAGAAGCATCATTGGTATATACCACCACAACGGCATTTCACTGGGGCGAGGTAGATTTTAAATGGTATATAGAAGGATGCCGCAGCCGTCCTGGGCCTGCAAATAACGAAACTGGTTTTCATGATGTGAACCGTTTTATAAGTTTGCCGCCGCATCCAAAATCGGGTTTTCAGTCCATTCCCGACTATGTTACTTCGATTCAAAACAAGGAAACTACTGAAAATTTAAGTCCTTTTGATGTCGCTGATAAGTTGCACGCGCATGCAAACAAGGCCTTAGCATATCTCGAAAGTACGCCTCCACCAGAAAATAAAGAACTACAATACACCCAAAACGATATAAAAACAATGGCGTACATGGGTCGCTACTATGCGCATAAAATAAAGGGCGCCACCTATTTAGAAATGTACCGGCAAAATAAAAACAAAGACGATCAAGCAAAAGCGATTGCCGAATTGGAAAATGCCCTGAATTTCTGGAAACTATATACAAAGACGGCAATGGATCAGAACATCAATCCTTTATGGACGAACAGAGTGGGTCATGTGGACTGGATAAAAACCACAGCGCTGGTCGCTGAAGATATTGAAATTGCGAAAGCGCCATTAATCTCGAATTAAAATTTATGTTTCA
Source organism: Cellulophaga sp. (assembly GCA_030731855.1). GTDB lineage: Bacteria > Bacteroidota > Bacteroidia > Flavobacteriales > Flavobacteriaceae > Cellulophaga. The sequence goes on from JANQTG010000006.1 coordinate 1,964, forward strand.
CTCAAAAAAATATAGGCTGTTTTTTATTTTGGTTTCCTTATTGACTGGATGTTCTGACCAAAAGTCGCCATTCAAATTAGAAGTTATTAAGGAAGGAAAACAACTGTTAGTCAATATGTCAGGACTTACCAAATTGGATAGTGTTGAAATTCGATTTTACAGTGATAGAAACACAAAAATATCCAATCGTTCAGATAGGTCGGAGTTCAATCCAAAAGGGCTCCTAATTGCTGACCAATCGGAAGTTTGGTATCCTGTAGTTGATTTAGTATTGGAAAACGAATCAAAAGCTGTGGCCGTTTTCAACGAAGATATTACAGGGGACTATACCATTAACGGAATGTTTTTTAAGGAGGTAAAGGCTTTAAAAAACACAGTTAACATTGATAATAAAAAGTTGCTCTATTGGGAAAACTCATTGACCATGGAGCCTAAAGGAACTTTAAAGGAATTCTATCTTTCATACAGGTTTTCTGTTCAAGAAAACTCATTTGAACATGATTTTAAGTTGCTTTCCGAAGATTGGACTGGAAAAATAGAAGTATTGGGAGTAAGCGATAAGGAAGCTAAAATCTTAAGTAGTTATCAAATTACCGAAAGAAATGACGTGGCAACAGATAGTCCGTTACTACCATTCAAAAACACTGGAATCAGCAAAGAACGTCTAATCGCTTCATTACAGGAAACGGTAAAATTAACACTCAGGATGCAAGATGCAAATCCTGATTCGCCTACTTATGGAGGTTTGAATCTTTTTTATGATTATGACGCCAAAACATACCGGCGTACCCATTGGATATGGTCTTCGGGACCTTCTATAAAATTGCTATTGGATACCGCTAATAATGTACCGGAAATAACACAAAATATAGCCAAAGAACATTTGAAAGAAGTTGCTGACCAGATCGGTAGTGCAAGTCAAAAATTTCAGGTTAAAGACCCAGAAAACCCTGTTCACGGCATCGTAACCAGTAGGTGGAAAGAAATGGGCAAGGATTTAAAACAACACGCTGGCTTTGAAGAATATTACAGCATTGCGGATGGACTTTTTATGGTGGCTTGGGGTTGGATGCCATTATATAGGGAAACAGGCAATGCTAAATACCTTGAAGATGCTAAAATAATGGTTCAGAGTGCGCAAAAATTACTGGACACATTTGAAATAATCCCTATGGATTATATTGTTTCAGAAAAGAAGTGGAAAGATTTTACCATAAGTGAAGCAGGTTTTGGTTCCGAGGGCATTTGTGAAGTATATCTAGAAACAAAAGATGAAACGATAAAAGCAACAGGGGAACTATTCACGGA
>JANQTG010000006.1:3371-8302 GCA_030731855.1 Cellulophaga sp.
GAAAGACCTATCTTGACAATACTATAAAAATGAAGTGTTAGCTCAAAGGCTAAACAAGAATATTAGTTATTGCGAAAGTCCGGATAATACTAATCATTTCTGTGTATGATCTATAGATAAAAAATTTATAGCTTAAACCTAGCTTATTTTATTACTCAACCACAAAAGTTTTAAATGTGCTTATAGGAACACCATCAATAGTAATACCCTCTATATGTATGATGTACCTTCCTGGAACATCGCCTGTGAAAAAATTAATAGTAGTGCTTTCTTTTTCTGTTATAATGATATTGGGTTGCCAATGTAAGGTAGTTCTTAAATCTTTTTCATTGTCTGCTTCTTTAGGATTATTGTAATTAGGACTAAAAAATGCTCTGTCTTTGTAAAAACCATTAATGGTTACATGGGTAATATTTGGAGAAATCTTTTGATTATTTTGCAATCCAAGAGTTCCTTTCGTGTAAATGGCGATAACACCATTACTACTATTGCTATACACTGCAGCATTGGCATCTTTTAAAACATCAATAAATTCTACGTCTACAGGGTTTATAATATTGATAAAGTCAATATCTGTAGGCATCCCATCTAAAAGAAAAACAGGAGCCCCATTTCCAGCACGAATACGAACACTTTCAAAACCTCTAGATCCAGTAACCTGAAGCCCTGCAATATTTCTTAAAAGATCAAAAATAGTTAAAGAACCTAATCCCATAATAGAATCAGGGAAGATTCTGTTATTGGGCTGGCCGTGCAGGGTAACTTCTTTAATTTTTTCTTCCAAGAGCTCTCTTGGAGTCTTTTTTTTCTGAACTACGATAACTTCTTTTAGGTTTATCGCTGAAGGATCTAGCTTAAAATCGACTATTTTTTGTTCAGATGCTAATGTTACGTATTCTTTGGGATATTCATATTTAATTGTGTTTTTGGGAATTATTGTATTTGCTCTAGGGCTAAATTCATTAATTTGAATGGCAAATTCATTTTGTGAACTACGATTTGAAACCGTCATGGGCTCACTTTGAAATATAGCTTGTATACTGTCTTGAAAAAAATAAGGACCAAAACTAAAATTTCCGTTACTATCAGTGGCCTTTTTTTCACTATATACCTGGTTGCCCAATACACTTAAACTTATAAATGAAGGTTTGCTCAAGTATTTATTTTTAAAATCGGTAGTTCTACCTTTTATTTCAATACCCTTTTCAGCCTCAAAAAATTTGGTTTTACTCACACGTTCATTTAGCATAGTTTTCCAAACAAATCGTCTCCAACCATGCGTCATCATTAAAACATCTAGTAAATACTTGCTTTTTGTAGTATTTTCTTGAAAAAAGAAACTAGCATTATGTATAGTACCACCCACATCTGAATTCAGTAATAGCCAACTTTCGATAGATTCATTAAGGATAGTTTTTTTCCCTAGGCTATTATAAATTGTAGCAGAAAAACTTCCTACAGAGGGCTTTTCTTGTAAACTTTCAAGGGTAAGCGCTAAGTTTATTTTTTGTCTTTTTTTATAGGAGGGTACTAAAGTTTCCACATTTAAAATATGATCATTATTTGGATTATCAATAAATACCAAACGTTCACAAACAGGTTCTCCTAATGCTGTAAAAAGCGTAAAATGTGCCACACCATCTTCTAAACTTTTAGTCGGGAATTTAACCGAATAGTTAGCGGTATTAGATTCATTGGTGTGTTTTACGAATATGCGACCTCTAACATGTCCAATTAAAACGGTTCCTTGTAATCCATTTTCTATAGTAGTTGCTACACGTGCCGTAACCTGATCGGTGGTATGAATAAGATTTAACACATACCCTTCTTTTTCTGGTTGAGGTAGTGGAAATTTACTTTCTTCACCGTTTATAAGAACAGTAGCATAATACGTATTTTCCATTTCAGGTACATACGTAAATCGTCCAAGGCCGTATTCAAAAGTTTCAAACGATTGTATGAGTGTATTATTTTGATCAACAATTTTTCCAGAAACCAATAATTCATTCCCTTCTTTATCTGTAATTTTAATACCAATATTGGTTTTAATACCATAAACAAGGCTTCCGCCTTCAGGAAAAAAGTTAATTATAGGCTGTATATCTTCTTTTAAATTTGTTATGTCTGGACTACTATTAATGATAACCGTTTCGTTTTTGTTGAGATTTTTTGACTTCCAAACACTAATTTGTTTAGAGAAAACAACAGGCTCTTTTTCATTAAACATATATTGCGTATAGGCTCTAAGCGTATAGTTACCTTCTTCGATAGTTTCTGGTAAATCTATATTCCCGGCAGCACCAAAAGTGTCAATGAATAGTTTCTGTTGAACAATAATACTATCTGTGGCACTAAGCAACTCTATATAAAGTACCTTACTTTTTTCACTGATACTATGGGTAATACCATCTACAAGATAGGCTTTATACCAAATAGTTTCCCCGTTTACATAATGATCTTTATCTGAATGAATATACGTTTTTTCAGGACTGTTAATTCCGGTATATCGAATAAGTTTTCCGGTAATATTATCGATCAAAGAAGCTTCTTGTCCATTACTTAAAAAACAGCTGAAGAGCAATACTGCTAAAGAAAAAAAATGTGATAATTTCATAATAAATTAAAGTTACTAAATTTTTGTGTGATGTTAGGATAAGTTAGGAATTTCATAAAATAAATATCAATAACAGTACGGTACAGGATGTAAATATTTTTAGCTATCATTATTATTGTTTTTTAAATCCTTATTTGAATATGAAAAGAAGAAATTTTATATATCTATCATCAGCAGCAAGTATAGCCTTAGGTATGCCTTTGTATGCTTGTAAAAACAACAAAACATCTGAAAACATAAGTGCTGAAGAAATTAATGATTTTGAAAAAATGACTTTAGCGCTTTTAACTGTTTGGTCGGATGCGATGATAAGGGATCAAATAAACGATCCAGAAAATCCTGAATTACATGGAGCACTCTACTGTCATGCCTGTGAAAAAATACATGGTCGATGCATGGATGCCGTATATCCATTTCTGTATATGGCCGATAAAACTGGCGATAAAAAGTATTTGAATGCCGCTATAAGCGTCATGAAATGGTCTGATAATGTATCGAAACCAGATGGTAGCTGGACGGTAATACCAGACCCAAAATCATGGAGTGGCATAACCGTATTTGGAGCCATTGCTTTGGGTGAAGCCTTGCACCACCATGGGCATGTACTACCTATTGATATTAAAGAACAGTGGACAACTCGTTTGAAAGCAGCAGCACAGTTTATTTATGAAAATTTTGATATGGAGTATAGCCATGTAAACTACCCATTCACAGCCGTATATGCCTTAAATTTTTTAGGTCGATATTTTAAGAATGATGATTTTATTGCTAAAAGCAAAGCCTTAGCTGCCGAAGTCCCAAAATGGTTAACCACTCTTAATAAACTTATCTTTGGAGAGGATAAACCAGCAAATAAGAAAAGTGAAAAAGGTTTATTTTCTGTGGATTTAGGGTATAATGTAGAAGAAACTTTAAATGGTCTAGTACAGTATGCCATTTTAGAAAAAGATGAAGAATTTCTTCAATTATTACAGTCTTCTATGGAAGGACATTTGGCATTTATGTTGCCTGATGGTGCTTGGGATAACAGTTGGGGTACGCGGCAAAATAAATGGAGTTATTGGGGAAGTAGAACTTGTGATGGTTGCCAACCTGCATTTGGTTTAATGGCGAGTAGAAATCCGGTTTTTGGTACCGCTGCGGTTCTCAATACAGAACTCTTGCAAAAATGTACTGTAGATGGCTTACTTTCGGGTGGTTTGCATTATGAATCACACGGAATTTTACCTTGTATCCATCATACTTTTGCCCATGCTAAATCTTTAGCCTTTATCTTAGATAATAAAGACCAAATCGGAAATTTAAATAAAGAAAAGGCCATTCCTAGATTGCTTGCTGATGGTGTTGAGCATTATCCAGAACTAGATGTTTGGTTGGCGGCAAGAGGCGCTTGGAGAGCCACTATTTCTTCTTATGATAATGTGTTTAAAAAAGAATATTCGCAACAGGCTACAGGTGGTTCTTTAGCAGTACTTTGGCATGAAAAAGTAGGCTTATTGTTTGCTGCAAGTATGGCGGAATACATCTTGGTAGAGGCCAATAATCAGCAGTTGCAACCGGGCGAAGACTTTGCCCTAACACCAAGGATAGAACGTGTAGTTGAGGAGGTTATTTATACCAATATTCAAGATTTAAAGGCACAAGTACTAGCTTCTGATGAAAATGGAATTATCGATTTTAAAGTGAATACAGCGCTTACAAATCGGGATAAAAAAATACTGGCGGATACTGAAAATTATCAATTAAATTACCTCTTTGATAAAGATAAAACCACTATTAAAGCAATTAGAAACAGCACAAAAGAAAACGGAGATGCACTAATACTTCCTTTAATTTCTCCATCGGATGAAAAGGTAGTACAGGTTTCGGAAAAGCGAATAGAGGTTTTTAAAAAAGAAGGACTTGTAATTCTAGAGGCTAACGTGCCGCTTCGCATTAAAGCAACCAGCAAAAATAGAATTTTTAATATGGTGCCTGGTGTCGAAGCCATTCCGATCATAGCTGAATTTATACAAGGACAACAAGAGATTGTTTGTATACTCAAAGTGCAATAGGCAAGTGTAAACTTAATTGAAATTAGCGTTTAGTATATCTTAAAAAAAATTTATAGCGGTAAGGCATTTGTCTTACTGCTTTTTCTAAATTGTTTAGGTGTTAGTCCTGTTTTTTGCTTAAAAAGTCTGTTAAAGTAATGTTCAGACTCAAAACCTAATAAAAAGGCGATTTCCTTTTGTGTTTTATTACTTTTTAGCAATATTTCTTTCGCTTTTTCAATTTTTAAGGCAAGAAAATATTGTAAAGGCGATGTACCTGTTTG
>JANQTG010000007.1 GCA_030731855.1 Cellulophaga sp.
AAGTTAAATGCTAAATTTGGTGGTATCGCTGAAATTGAAGATTTAAGAACGGTGACTTCTATTGATAGTGAAGGTAAACCAGCTGAAATCGTAATTTCAAGAACATCAGAGATCAAAGTTGTTGACGCTAAAACAGGTATCACCTTAAGTACTAACAACATCCCTTACGGTTCGCAGTTATTTATTAAAAACGGAGCTAAAGTTGCTAAAGACGAAGTAATTTGTCAGTGGGATCCATATAACGGTGTTATCGTTTCGGAATTCCCAGGTAAAATTGCTTACGAGAATATAGATCAAGGGGTTACCTATCAGGTAGAAATTGATGAACAAACTGGTTTCCAAGAAAAAGTTATTTCTGAATCTAGAAACAAAAAGTTAATACCAACTTTACTTATTATGAATAGTAAAGATGAAGTATTACGTTCTTATAACTTACCAGTTGGGTCGCATATTATGGTTGATGATGGTGACAAAATTAAGGAAGGTAAAATTTTAGTTAAGATACCACGTAAGTCTGCTAAATCAGGAGATATTACAGGTGGTCTTCCTAGAGTTACTGAACTTTTTGAAGCTCGTAATCCATCAAACCCGGCGGTAGTTTCTGAAATCGATGGTGTGGTGTCTTTTGGTAAAATAAAAAGAGGTAACCGTGAGATTATTATAGAATCTAAACTAGGTGAGGTTAAGAAATACTTAGTAAAACTTTCGAATCAAATATTAGTTCAAGAGAACGATTATGTTCGTGCTGGTATGCCATTATCTGATGGGTCTGTGACTCCGGAAGATATCTTAGCAATAAAAGGGCCATCTGCGGTGCAACAATATTTGGTAAACGAAGTTCAAGAGGTATATCGTTTACAAGGGGTGAAAATTAACGATAAGCATTTTGAGGTAGTAGTACGTCAAATGATGCGTAAAGTTAGAATTCAAGATCCAGGAGATACTATTTTCTTAGAAAATCAATTAGCACATAAAGACGACTTTATTACAGAAAACGACGAAATCTTCGGTAAAAAAGTGGTTGTTGAAGTAGGAGAGTCTGCTAATTTAAAAGCGGGTCAAATTATTTCAGCGCGTCAGTTGAGAGATGAAAATTCTATTTTACGTCGTACTGATAAAGCTTTAGTAGAAGCTCGTGATGCGGTTGCTGCAACTGCAACGCCAATACTGCAAGGTATTACACGTGCGTCGCTACAAACGAAGTCATTCATATCTGCGGCATCGTTCCAGGAAACAACTAAGGTACTAAACGAAGCAGCAGTAGCTGGTAAGATAGATGATTTAGAAGGCTTGAAAGAGAATGTTATTGTTGGTCATAAGATTCCAGCAGGAACAGGTATGAGAGATTACGAAAGTATTATCGTAGGTTCTAAAGAAGAGTATAACGAGATTATGGCTCGTAAAGAAGAATATAAGTTTTAAGAGTAGTTTTTCATGAGTGATCAAAAACAACAGAATCAAATAAATATTGAGTTAGATGAAAAAACGGCTGAGGGAATTTATTCCAACTTAGCCATCATCAATCATTCGGTATCTGAATTTGTAGTTGATTTTATTAGTATGATGCCTGGAGCACCAAAAGCAAAAGTGAAGAGTAGAATTGTATTAACTCCTCAGCATGCTAAAAAGTTCTTAAAAGCATTAAATGATAACGTCAGTAGGTTCGAGAAAGCCCATGGTACTATAAAAGATTACGAACAACCTCCGATACCAATGAATTTTGGGCCAACCGGAGAAGCATAACTAAAAAATCCCGAAGTAATTTTACTTCGGGATTTTTTTTATTAAATTTTCAAAATAGCATTTAATAGTTTTTTGATGGCAAATTTAAATGTTTAGATATTCACGAATAAACCATATTTTTAGAATACAAATCATAAACCTAAAAGCCTTATTTAAGGGGTGATAAATATCGAAAATTGCAGAGAATTTTTCATAAGTTTCAGTACTAGTTACAAAAATAGCCTCCACATTTTAAGATCCTTTAAAAAATTAAATAGTTGAGCTTTTAGCTCACGCCCCTTTATCTTCAAAGTAATACTACCTTATTTTTCAACTGAATCTTTTGCAAAATAAGCTATAAAACCTTTTACTTTTCTATTCCGTATTTTAGGTTTAGATTTGTTACATGTACTTAGTTAAGTTAAATTGTAAAACAACGATTATCAATGTTTTAAAGTTTGAGATATAGTATGTAATTTTTGACTTTTAGCTAAAAATATGATAGGCAACAAACCAGCATTGGTTATTTTGGCAGCAGGAATGGGAAGTAGGTATGGAGGATTAAAACAAATGGATGTTTTTACACCTGAGGGAGATACCATAATAGATTTTTCGATTTATGATGCATTACAAGCCGGTTTCGGAAAGTTTGTTTTTATCATTAGAAAAAGTTTTGAAAAAGATTTTAGAGCTTTATTCGATAAAAAACTAAAAGGAAAAGCCGAAGTAGTATATGTTTTTCAAGAGCTAGATAGTGTTCCAGAACACTATATTAATCCAGATCGTACCAAACCTTGGGGAACAGGTCATGCACTTTTGATGGCTGAAAATGCTATTTCAGAAAATTTTGCCGTTATAAATGCCGATGATTTTTATGGTGCAGAGGCTTTTAAAGTGATGGCTACATTCCTTAATGAAAAATCCAAAGATTCGTACCATTTTAGTATGATGGGGTATGCCCTTAAAAATACGCTATCTGATAACGGATACGTCTCTCGTGGAGAATGCGCTGTAGATAAAAAAGGTTATTTAAAAACAGTTACCGAGCGTACACATATCGAAAGAATAAAAGGGGAATTAGTTTGTAAAGCGGGTAACGAAGCGTTTGTTCCTATTGACGAAAACACCACAGTATCGATGAATTTTTGGGGCTTTACACCCAAATATTTTGAGTTTGGAGAATCGTTATTTATTACTTTTTTAGAAGAGAACAAAAACCAATTAAAAGCCGAGTTTTATATTCCAACACTAGTTAGTGAAATTTTAAAATCAGATAAAGCAAGTGTTCAGGTTTTAAAATCGGATGCACAATGGTTTGGAGTTACCTATCAAGAAGATAAAGCAATGGTGCAAAGCGCTATAGTAGCATTAAAAGAAAACGGCGCTTATCCAAAACAACTTTGGTAATATGACGTCAGAAAAAATAGAACACATTTTTGACCAATTTCAACATAAAGGAAAATTTTCTTCTTTTAAAGAATTGGCTTCAGGGCATATCAATGACACCTATTTAGTCATCACCAAAAAGAAACCTTTTTATGTACTACAACGTATTAACCATAGTGTTTTCAAAGACGTGCCTGGTCTCATTGAAAATAAGGTTGCGGTGAGTCATCATATTCAAGAAAAATTAAAAGACCGTTCAAAGAAAAAACAAAAGCGTAGTGTGTTAACTTTTGTAAAAACTAAAGAAGGCACTTCTTTTTACCAAGATCAAGCCCAAAATTACTGGAATTTAATGGTTTTTATCGATAAAAGTGTTACGCACGAACTGGTAAAAAGCAAAAAAATAGCGTACGAAGGAGGTAAACTATTAGGAGAGTTTTTAACACTAACCAACGATTTTGAACCCTCTAAATTAATAGAGGTTATCCCGAAATTCCACGATATGTCTTTCCGATATATGCAATTTAAAGATGCGCTAAAAATAGCTTCAGAAGAACGTTTAGCAAATGCTAAAATGTATATTGATACCGTAGCGCAGTTAAAAGAGGAGATGCATATTCTTCAAAATTTAAAGGAATCGGGCGAAATAAAAATACGCGTAACGCATAACGACACAAAAATATCAAACGCACTATTTAATAAAAAATACAAGGGACTTTGCTTGATTGATACTGATACTGTAATGCCGGGTATTGTACATTATGATTTTGGAGATGCCATTCGAACTATATGTAATACCGCCGCAGAAGACGAAATCAATTTAAATTTGGTTACGTTTAGTGTGAAGTATTATAAGGCATACCGAAAAGGATTTTTAAAGAAAATGAAAAAATCTTTAACGCCTTTAGAGAAACAATATTTGCCATTGTCAGCAAAAACCATGATTTTTATTATGGCATTACGTTTTTTAACCGATTATTTAAATAACGATATGTACTATAAAACTAAGTATCCAGAACATAATTTAGATCGGTCTAAAAATCAATTCAAATTAATAGAATGCTTTTCCAACAAAATAAAAAACCTCTAAAATAATAATCAACCCCTAACTTATGTCGAATACATCAAAAACCACCAACAATTTAGTTCCTATTTTAATCATTGCGGGAATGTTTTCCATATTCGGGTTTGTTACCTGGATCAATGGCGCTTTGATTCCGTTTATGAAAACCTTAAATGAATTAACCGAAGCTCAGGCATATTTAGTAGCTTCTGCATCGTACGTTTCTTTTGTGGTTATGGCTTTGCCGGCATCATTTATTATTGGTAAAATAGGCTATAAAAACGGTATGTCTTTGGGTTTATTCATTATGGCACTCGGCGCGCTTGTTTTTATTCCAGCTGCGGAAGCTCGTACGTATTGGATGTTTTTAGTAGCAATTTTCATTCAAGGAGTGGGAATGACGGTTTGCCAAACAGCAGCGAATCCGTACATCACTATTATTGGTCCTATAGAAAGTGGTGCCAAGCGTATGGCAATTATGGGAATCGCTAATAAAGTTGCAGGAGCTTTAGGTTCATTAATTTTTGGTGCTTTACTTCTTTCTGGAATTGACGATGTAAAAGAAAAAATAGCCACGGTATCTGAGGCAGAAAAAGGGGCAATGTTAGATATTATGGCAGATAGCGTGCACACGCCTTATTATGTAATGGCTTCTGTTTTATTTGTTTTGGCACTTTTAATCAGAAAAGCACCTTTACCAAATGTGGAAGCAGAAGAAGTTGATGAAACCGTAACAGGAAAAAGTACCAAAACGAGTATCTTTCAATTCCCTCATCTTTGGTTAGGCGTATTTGCCTTGTTTGTCTATGTGGGTGCTGAAGTTATCGCTGGCGACACTATAATTTCTTACGGAATGTCTTTAGGATTTACAGGCGAAGAAGCTAAATATTTCACTACTTATACTTTAATGGCGATGGTGGTTATGTATTTATTAGGAGCACTTTTAATCCCAAAGTATTTAAAACAAGGCACCGCTTTAATTTTAAGTGCACTTTTAGGAATACTTTTTAGTGTGTGTATTTTAATGACTACGGGTTTTGCATCCGTATTATTTGTTGCAGCATTAGGAATTGCAAACGCCTTAGTTTGGCCTGCAATTTGGCCTTTAACTTTGGATGGATTAGGGAAATTTACCAAAACAGCGTCTGCATTATTAATTATGGCGATTTCAGGTGGTGCTATAATTCCTCCACTTTATGGTAGATTAGTCGATGCGAGTAAAAATGACCTTATTTCTCAAGGAATAGACGCCGTTGAGGCAACAACAACGGCAGCAACAGGTAGTTATTGGATTTTGATTCCTTGTTATGCCATCATCCTATTTTTTGCCGTTTGGGGACATAAAATTAAAAGTTGGAAGAAATAGGGGATTAAAAAGGTTATGAGGTTATGTGGTTAGAAGGTTATTAGTTTAGAAAATTTCAATGTTAAATCTTTTAGTCAAGGATTAACTACTAAACTTATAACCTAACAAAATTATAAAATTGACTAGTTTGAAAATTAAGGAAAATTTTCACCTGGAGTTTATTTTACGACTTTTTAGGCGGTAAAATTTTTATCGAGAAGCGTTTTTAGAAGCGACCTGGTAGTTTAGTAAATTTCCATACCAAATCCTCTGAATCAAAATCACAGACTAAACTTCTAAACTAATAACCTGATAAACTAAATATACAATACCTTTTATTAAAAAAGCACTATAGATAAAACTGTAGGCTTTGAGAAAAGATTTAAAATGTTTTGTTTATGAAAACTCTAAAGCAGCATCTAAACACATAGCAGATCTTATTGGTGTTAAGGAATCATAATAGCAACCTTGTATCTTAGGCTTAACTAAAGGTTATTCTTCAAGGGGATTATGCTATTTGCTGCTAGTGTTGATTTCTCAGGTTTAAATAATACTCCTAGAACGGCAATTACCTTAGGGATAAAGACGATAATGGAAACCAAAAGAATTATTCTAATGGCTTCGGTGAAGGAAATGCAAGAATAATTCATGCTTCCGTTGAAGGTTAAATTACCAGTAAAGTTTCTGCTACATTTTTATAAGAATACAATAACGCGATGTTTATTAGTGTAACTCAATTTTAAAAAATAGCAAACACATAAATTTAAAATTGTAGTTGAACTAATTCTGCTTTATTAGCGGAATCTCAGGTTTAATACTTCGATACGCTATCTCCATGTTTTTGATTTTCCAATAGTTTAATGAAGTGTCTGATTAAGTATGTTTATTCTACGTTCAGAATATTTTTATATCTATCTGGGTCACTCTCTAGTTCAAAGATAGGATCAAACTCGTTTGTTTCGGCATTATAGCTATAATCTTTAGACCAAGTTTTTTGATTTTTGATAATCGCTTTTAAAGCATCTATAATAAAACTTACTTCATTGTTTGTCATTATCGGGTGTAAAGACAAACGTACCCATCCTGGTTTTTCAGTTAGGTCTTTACGTTGAATTTGATTCATTATATCTTCGGAATTGGCTTCTTCTATAGCACATAAATAATGCGCATACGTACTTGCACAAGACCAACCTCCACGAACCTGAATTCCAAAACGATCATTTAATAAACGTACGACTAAATTATAATGTATATTGTCAATATTGAAAGATACGCAACCAATTTGTTCCTGATTACGAGCTCCCAAAATTTTAATTTCAGGGGTACTTTCAATGTTTGTATAAAATAACTGTAATAATTCGTTTTCCCGTTGCTGTATGCTTTGGACGGTCATTTTTTCTTTTAGATTGATGGCAAGAGCGGCGCGAATTACTTGAAGAATTCCAGGAGTTCCTCCGTCTTCACGGGTTTCCAAATCATCATAATATGCAAATTCTCCATTGGGTTTTGTCCATTTTACATTACCACCGCCTGGGTTGTCAGGAATGCTGTTCTGATGTAATTCTTGGTTGTAAACTAAAACACCGCAACTGCCAGGGCCACCTAAGAATTTGTGGGGAGAAAAGAAAATAGCATCTAAATATTCGTTTTCAATTTCGGGATGCATATTTATGGTCACGTAAGGCGCTGAAGCCGCAAAATCAATAAAGCAATAACCGTTGTAATCGTGCATGATTTTTGCTAATCTATGGTATGGAGAAATAATTCCAGTAACATTAGAGCAGGCGGTAAAAGAACCAATTAATATTTTTCGATTACTGTATTTTTTTATTTCAGTTTCTAAGATTTCAGGATTTACCAATCCATTTTCACATAAAGGTAAAAGGACAACATCTGCGCCAGTCTCGAGCCAACAAACCTGATTAGAATGATGCTCCATGTGCGTCAGAAAAACGACAGGTTTATCTTCAGGAGAAGCATATATTTTAGCAGGTAACATTTTTAGAATTCGTAATAGCTTGTTTAGTGCGCCTGTCATTCCAGTTCCAGTAGTCACTAAAACATCAGTTTTAGAAGCGTTAACGTGGTTTTTAATTACTTGCCTTGCTTCTTGATATAAATGGGTAGTTGCTTTGCCGCTTTCGCTCGAAAACGAATGGGTATTCGCCATCATTGGCCCTACTTTATCACAGATAATTCTCTCAATGGGCTCATATAATCTTCCACTGGCAATCCAATCAGCGTAACGCATTTGTTGCATCCCATAATACGAAGCAAAAGTAGCGCTGTCACCAATAACATTTTTCTTAAAATCATTAAAGTAGATTTCTAATTCCGTTATTTTGTTTTCAATAACTACGTGCTCTTTCATAAAAATCGTTTCAATTATTAAGTAGTTTTTTGATTTTAGGTTTGTTGCAAAGTTAAAAGTTTTTTAGACCTTCTTACAACCAATTTTGATATTCATTTACATCGGGATTGTACCCAACAGGTGGGAGTAAATTTTCATCATCATGATCTATTAATACATAAAAAGTTTGGGTGTTTGTTTTGTATCGAATCCCTTGGAATTCAATCCATTTTTGACCAATATATTTTTAGTTTATAATTTTAAAGATAATACTTTGTTTTCTGATGTTTGTTTCAATTAAGAGTGGTAAGTTTTTGTTTCAATTTTTTTACGAACAAGTGGCTTTTAAAGTCTGAGATTATATTAATTATTTCAACTAAAATTACCTGG
>JANQTG010000008.1 GCA_030731855.1 Cellulophaga sp.
CTTTTGGTACTGTGTTGACCTTGCCTGCCACAGGTTCTGAAATGAATTCGGGCTCTGTAATTACTAGAGAAGAAACCAAAGAGAAATTGGCCATGGGCGGTCCTGGATTATTTCCTGTGTTTTCTATTTTAGATCCACAGGTAATTACGTCTATTCCAGAAAGACAATTAGCAAATGGCATCACCGATGCTTTTACGCATGTTTTGGAGCAATATATGACCTATCCTATTGGTGCTTCTTTGCAAGATAGGTTTGCAGAAAGTATTTTACAAACGCTTATTGAAGTGGGACCAAAAGTTTTAAAAGATCCGACGAATTATACGGCAGCGGCTGATTTTATGTGGAGTTGTACTATGGCATTAAACGGCTTAATTCAACAAGGTGTTCCTGGTGATTGGGCGATACACATGATGGGACACGAATTAACCGCGCTTTACGGCATCGATCACGCGAGAACTTTAGCGATTTTAGCATCTAGTCATTACACTTATAATTTAGAGGCGAAAAAAGAAAAGTTAGCACAATACGGCGAACGTGTTTGGAACATTACAACAGGCTCTACGGAAGAAAAAGCGAAAGCAGCAATCGAGAAAACAACCGCTTTTTTCAATTCCTTAGGTATTGACACTAAATTATCGGATTACACGTCAGATTATGAAGGAACTGGCGAGGAAGTTGCGAAACGTTTTACAGATCGTAAATGGACCGGCATAGGAGAACATAAGTCTTTGACGCCAGCTGATGCTGCGAAAATTGTAAAAATGGCGTATTAATTTATACACTGACCTGCAAGGTTTTCAAAACCTTGTAGGTCTAACTAAAAACACATGAAAAGTAATAGACACTTTAAAATCTACAAACCTTTTGGTGTGTTGAGTCAGTTTGCATCCAACGACGCCAAAGAAGCTCGAAAAAAGCAATTTTTGGGTGAATTATATGATTTTCCCGAAGGCATTATGCCCATAGGCCGCTTAGATGAAAAATCGGAAGGCTTGTTGTTATTGACTACCGACGGTAAATTGAGTGACCACATTAATCAATCTGGAATTGAAAAGGAATACTGCGCTCAGTTAGATGGTGATATAACCATAGAAGCTATCGCCCTACTTGAAAAAGGGGTCGAAATAGGTTTTGCAGGCAAAAAATATACTACAAAACCTTGTCAAGTTTTCAAATTAGTTAAAACTCCAAATTTTCCTGAAGCTGATAAAAAACTCAGAATTGGCAGGCATCGCCCAAATTCCTGGATCAGCCTTACAATAACCGAAGGTAAATTTAGGCAAGTGCGAAAAATGACCGCTGCCGTTGGTTTTCCGACTTTGCGATTAGTGAGAATTAGAATTGGAAATATTCATTTAGAACAACTACATGTAGGTGAAGTACAAGAGATTAATATTTTAAATTAAACATTACTCCTTTTACTCCTCAATTTATCTCTAAACCGGTCGTAAATCACTAACTTTTTCTTGGTGTTGATAAAGTAAACTCCGGTTAAAAGTATTGCAGCTGCGACGATGGATTGAGTCGTTAAATTTTCATCTAAAATATACCAACCTAAAAACAAAGCAATTACAGGGTTTACGTAACTTGAAGTCGCTACTTTTTCTGGAGAAACAGTTTTTAATAAATAATTAAACGCTGAAAAAGCAACAATACT
>JANQTG010000009.1:0-4485 GCA_030731855.1 Cellulophaga sp.
TTAATCGTCTTTACCTGCTTTAAATAAAAAGTCTTTTTCTGCTTTAGACAGACTCTCGTAACCCGATTTACTAATTTTATCTAAAATGGTGTCTATGGTTCTTTGATGGTTTTCTTTTTCATTATTCACTTCTTTTTTTAGATTAGATGTAGGCTTACGGTACACCGTTTTTAAAGGTGCTTTTTTTTCTTTTTTAAAGTAATTAGCTACATAATCTAAAAAAGATGAAAACCAAGCGCCAACATCTTTACCTTTTAATAGGTTTCGAGCATAATAATACCCTAAAAAAGCACCGCCTAAATGCGCTAAACGGCCACCAACATTAGCACTGTAGCCAATCTGAATGAGATCTACCAAAACAAAGAAAACCCCTAAATGCCAAAGTTTTACGTTAAAGAAAATTACACGAACTTCTTGGTTTGGCGTGTAAGTACAAATAAAAATTAAAACTGCTGAAACCGCTGCCGAAGCTCCGATTAGGGCATTATTAGCATTTAATAAAGCGGGAAATAAATTATAACTAACCAAGAAAATAAGTCCGCCTAAAATAGCACCCAAAAAGTACACATTGATAAAAATTCTTTGGCTATACAAGTTCATAAAAATTCTCCCTGTGAAATAAAGCATCAGCATATTCCAAAACAAATGGCCAAAACCGCCATGTAAAAAAGCATAACTTACGATCGACCACGGTTGAGAGATGAAATCCATAAGATTTTCTGGCAACTCGAACCAGCTAATCATGGCGTTTATTGAAACGTCAAATAAAACCGAAACTAAGCGCGTAACTATAAATATAAGTACATTTATAGCAATCAGCTTTTCAGCAATATTTAAACGAGCATATTGATATTTTAAGTCTGTAGCCATATTAGTCCCAACGGTTCTTATTAAACGAATTCTTTTTCCAATACCACATCATTATAAATCCTATTAGCGCACCACCTACGTGAGCCATATACGCTGTATTACTAGGACTAAAGAAAGATTGCCCAGAGAAAGCAGAAATAACATCTAACAAAATAATCCCTGGAATAAAATACTTTGCTTTAATAGGAATCGGTAAAAATATTAACATTAATTCTGCATTGGGGTTCATAACACCAAAAGCGGCTAAAACGCCCATAATACAACCCGATGCACCTACCATAGACGCGAAATATGTTTGCCTATACATTGGAAAAGCGTCTTTTATCGCCGAAAACTGAACCTCCGTTAAACCTTCAATAGCGCGATTATTGGTAATCATTTCGACAATCTGATCGCTTGTCAATCCTAAATTAATTAGCTCGGTGTGTATCGGTATATATTCAAAATAGTAATACCCTAATTGAAAGGCTGCGGCGCCTAAACCAGCCGAAAAATAAAGGAATAAAAACTGATTTCTACCTAAATACTGTTCTACGGCAGTACCGAACATATACAAACCAAACATATTAAATAATATATGTGACCAACCGCCATGCATAAACATGTGGGTAATAACTTGCCAAATCTGGAAATTTTCATTGGCAGGGAACCACAAGGCAAACCATTGGTACATTTGGTCGCCCACAAGCTGAGTAGCTATAAAAAACAATACATTTATAATAATCAAATGCTTTACAGTATCGGTAAGTCGCATCATTTAAAAGAATTTTTTATCAATATCATCACCAGTAATGGTAATGTATATAGGTTTGTTAAACGGACTAATTTTGTATTCTTTACAAGCAAATAAATTATTTACCAGTGCCGATTGCGATTCACTATCGAGTTGTTCGCCTGTTTTTACAGCTAAGGATTTACTTAATGTTTTCGAAACAATATCAGACTGCGAAAAGCTATCACCAGGCACATCCATCTGAAAATCCGAAATTAACTGGTCTAAAACCATGCCGACCTCACTTTCTGGAACCAACAAAGGTACGCCAGAAATAGCAATTTGCTCTTCTTCAATAGCTTCAAAAGCAAAACCAAGGGTAACTAAACTATCTTTTATCTCGTTTATAATCGCAATTTCTGTTTTTGAAAAAGAAAGCCTTAGTGGAAAAAGTAATTGTTGACTAACCGCTTCTTTAATCGTGATATTTTTTAAGAAATTTTCATATAATACCCGTTGATGTGCTCTGCTTTGGTCGATAATAATCATCCCCGATTTAATGGTCGTTACGATGTATTTTCTTTTTAATTGAAATGTGGTCGACACATGATCCATCATCAAATCATCATCTTTGAAAATACTTCCTGAAATAGATTCCGATTCGAAACTAACACTACTAAAATCGGCTTCTTTACCTACTTTAGACTCTAAACCTACGTATAAATTTTGCCAACCAATTGTGGTTTGCTTTTCAAAATAAGGTCTGCTTGTAGATCTAGGAATATCTTTCGCAAACGGATTAAAATCGGCATCAACAACAACTTTAGGCACATCTGCATGTTTATTTTGATAAGAATAGGGCGTTTCTAAATTCTGATCTTGCTCAAAATCTAAAGCCGGAATTACATTAAATTGCCCTAAAGCATGTTTTATAGAAGAGCGTAACATTGCATAAAGCGTATGTTCATCATCGAACTTAATCTCTGTTTTTGTTGGGTGGATATTTATATCTATCGATGCCGGATCAATCGCTAAATATAAAAAATATCCAGGGTGACTATCAGAACGAATTAAGCCTTCAAAAGCACTTACCACGGCATGGTGTAAATACGGACTTTTAATAAACCGATCGTTCACGAAGAAAAACTGCTCTCCTCTACTCTTTTTAGAAAATTCGGGTTTGGTTATAAAACCTGATATTTTCACTACCTGAGTTTCCTCTTCAACAGGTACTAGTTTTTCGTTTGTTTTGTTCCCAAAAACGCCTACAATTCGCTGTCTGTAATTCGCTTTCGGCAAATTGAACAACTCACTGCCATTATTATAAAAATGAAACTGAATATTTGGATGCGCGAGTGCCACGCGATGAAATTCATCGGTAATATGGCGAAATTCTACTTGATTCGATTTTAGAAAATTACGCCTTGCCGGAATATTAAAAAATAAATTCTTTACACAAAACGATGTTCCTTTAGGCGTTACAATCGCTTCTTGAGAAACGAGTTTACTGCCTTCAATTTTTAATTGAACGCCAATTTCGTCGGTTTCTGTTTTGGTCAAAAGTTCAACATGAGCAATGGCTGCAATAGAGGCTAGCGCTTCGCCACGGAAACCTTTGGTGGTAAGCTTAAATAAATCTTCAGCATTTTTTATTTTAGAAGTCGCATGGCGTTCAAAGCTTAAGCGAGCATCAGTAGCACTCATGCCACTGCCATTATCTACCACTTGAATCAGTGCTTTTCCGCCATCTTTTATGATCAATTTAATAGCATCCGCTCCGGCATCAATAGCATTTTCTAGAAGTTCTTTAACTACAGATGCTGGTCTTTGTACCACTTCACCAGCAGCAATTTGATTCGCAACATGGTCTGGTAAAAGTTGAATTATATCGGCCATTATGCGAACAAATCTATTTTTCCATACATGATAGCGACGTATGCAATACCTAGCAAGATCATTAAGATAATGATAAAACGAACTCTTGAATTTTTATTTGCTTCATTACTTTTGGCAGCCCTCCAATCGTCACGAAAAGATTTTCTTCTTGCTTCATTAAAGTAATCCGTTTTTTCACGAGCAACCTTATCCTTTCGCAAATTTTCAATACGCTCTTTACGCTCATCCCAATGCCTTGGAGCATAGCTGTATTTTTTATTTCTATTTTGCTTAAAAAGCGTTGGAAGTTTCATGTTGTAAAAGCTATTTTCAAAATTACAGAAAATACTGTAGTCTAAAGGAGTTCTAATGCTAAAAATTGTTAACATTTACTGGTAAAAGTATTAAGTACCGAGTATTAAGTACAAAGACTACTATTTATTTAAAAAGGCTTTTGAATTCTTTAACCTACCCGTCTTAATACTTTGTACTTAATACTTAATACCCTTTAACAAACTTTAGACATTAGACTTTCGACATTAAGCCTTATTTAAAAAAGCCATCTTTATTGCTGCAATGGCCGCTTCGGTGCCTTTATTGCCATGAATACCACCGCTACGATCTCTAGATTGTTGTATGTTGTTGTCAGTAAGTACACAGAAAATTACAGGAACATCACCTAGTACATTTAAATCTTTTATGCCTTGCGCAGTAGCACTACAAACAAAATCGAAATGTTTAGTTTCACCCTGAATAACGCTTCCAATAGCAATCACGGCATCTACTTTTTGAGTAGCAATCATTTTTTTACTTCCGAATGTTAATTCAAAACTCCCAGGAACATCCCAACGAATAATATTTTCTTCAGTAGCACCGCAATCTAACAAAGCTTCTTTTGCTCCATTAAATAAACCTTCGGTGATTTCAGTATTCCATTCTGAAACAACAATCCCAAACCGAAAATTTTTCGCATTTGGGATTGTAGCTTTATCGTACACTGATAAATTTTTGTTGGCTGTAGCCATGTA
>JANQTG010000009.1:4585-8109 GCA_030731855.1 Cellulophaga sp.
CTATTTACTTATTTTGAGCCATTGCAATATACACATCAACCATATTGGCCTCTGGAGATTTTGCAAATTCGTCTTTAATTCTTTGAAAATATTTTAAAGCAACATCAGCTTTTCCTAATTCTAAAGCTGTAGCACCTGCTTTTTGTAAAAACATAGGTGTTGTAAAACTATTCGCATTTTCTGAAATAGCTTTTTCATAATATTCTAAAGCCTCTTCTGGCTGATTCAATTGCATAAAAGCATCGCCTATTCCACCTTTAGCTAAAGCGCCTGTCATGGCGTCATCAGCTGTATAATCATTTAAAAAATCAATAGCTTCTTGATATTTTTGCGTGTTTAAATAAGACATTCCAGCTGCGTATGTCGCTAAATTCGCGTTTTTAGTTCCTTTATAATTATCTACAACATCAACCAAACCAAACTTACCATTTCTACCATTTAAGGCTAGAGTGTAAAGAGAATCTTGCGCCTCTGTATTTTGCAAGGCCTGATTAAAATCTTGCATTGCATAAAACATTTCGTTTCCTGCTTCTACTTCTTTTGGCTGCACAACAAACTGGCTGTAGGCTAAATACCCTAAAACACCAATGGCAATTGCACCAATAACGCCTAAAATATAGTTCTGATTTTTAGAAACCCACTCTTCAGTTTTACTTGCTCCTTCGTCTAGCGTGTTAAATACTTCGGCAGTTGTGCTTTCTGCATCATTGAAGTTAACGTTATCGTCACCATCTATTGAAACTTCTTTTGCTTTGTAACCGCGCTTCTTATATGTAGCCATTGTTTAATTTTAATAATCGCGCAAAAATAAAGTTTTTATTCAAACTGTAAAGCTTCTTATTCGTTATTTTTCGATAATTTGCAGCTTCATCTACAAATCCATCAAAAAAATAGGCTTAGATAGCATGTTCTTAAAGAAATTATCCCTTATCAACTATAAAAATTTTAGTTCCGTAGATTTCGAATTCGACACGAAAATCAACTGTTTTGTGGGTCAAAATGGCATAGGAAAGACCAATATACTCGATGCTATTTACCATTTATCGTTCGGAAAAAGTTATTTTAACCCCGTTGCCATTCAAAACATAAAACACGATGAAGATTTTTTTGTTATCGAAGGTAATTTTGAGAAAGAAGCACGCGAAGAAAAAATTGTATGCAGCCTTAAAAAAGGATTAAAGAAAATTATCAAGAAAAATGGCAAAGCGTATGATAAATTATCAGATCATATTGGGTTTTTGCCTTTGGTGATAATTTCCCCATCAGATCGCGATTTAATTACCGAAGGTAGTGACACCCGCCGTAAATTTATCGATGGTGTAATTTCACAGTCCGACAAAGATTATTTGCAAGCTTTAATAAAGTACAACAAAGTATTATCGCAACGGAATTCACTCTTAAAATACTTTGCCGCGAACCATACGTTCGATAAAATTACGCTTAGTGTGTACAACGAACAGTTGCATGGCTATGGCACTACAATTTTCGAAAAAAGACTTGCTTTTTTAGATACGTTTATTCCTATTTTTAAAGAGCAATACAAAGCTATTTCTGGGGGAAACGAAGAAGTTTCATTGGTGTATGACAGCAAGCTTTTAAAAGAAGATTTAATAAGCCTATTCGATCAGAATATAGAAAAAGACAGGGCTTTACAATACACAACTGTTGGGATACATAAAGACGATTTAAACTTTGATTTAGGCGAACACCCTATTAAAAAATTCGGGAGTCAGGGGCAGCAGAAGTCCTTTTTAGTCGCTTTAAAACTAGCACAGTTTTATTTTATAAAAAAACAGTCGAAAACTACGCCTATTTTGTTATTAGATGATATTTTTGATAAGTTAGATGAACATCGCGTGAGTCAGATAATTAGTCTGGTCGATAATGACGATTTCGGACAATTATTTATTAGTGATACCCATGCCGATAGAACCGAAAATGTGGTGCAAAATATTCATCAGTCGTATAAAATATTTAAGTTAGATGGGTAATGGTTGTTCGTTGTTCGTTGATGGTAGAAACTAGACGTTAGAAAATAGAAATAAAGCGCATAACGCATAGCTTAAAGCGTAGAGCGTAGAGCGCAAATAAAATTATAACCTCAAAATGAAACATATTTTTTTAATTTATTTTTTAATTGCTGTGAATTTCATTGTTGCAGCTCAAGATTTGGTGGTACAAACTTTTGGGAAAGTCACCGATAAACCCATACTTTTTCTTCATGGTGGGCCAGGGTATAATAGCGTTCCGTTTGAGAAAACTACCGCAACAAGTTTAAGTGAAAACGGATTTTTTGTAATTTCTTATGACCGACGTGGTGAGGGAAGGTCAGACCAATTAAAGGCTGCCTATACTTTTGATGAAACGTTTGCTGATATTTTAAGCATTTACAGTCAATTTAACCTAGAAAAAGTAAGCTTATTGGGGCATAGTTTTGGTGGCGTTGTAGCTACGCTGTTTGCGGATACCTATCCTGATAAAGTCAATACTTTATTTCTTGTAGGTGCTCCGTTGGATATGCAACAAACCTTAAAAACCATTGTTTCTAGTGCTAAAGAAATTTATACCACTAAGAACGACGCTGTAAACCTCAACTATATTAACATGCTAGAAAATATGGATTCTAAAAGTTTAGAATACAGTTCGTATACTTTTATGCATGCCATGCAAAACGGATTTTACAACACCAAAAGCCCTTCGCCCGAAGCCATAAGCTTATATCAGTTATTCAATACTGATGAAGAATTAAAAAAGTATGCCTCAATAATGGACTATAATTCGCCCTCAGGCTTTTGGAAAAACGAAAAGTATACGAGTCTTAATCTTTCTGAAAACCTAAAAAACATAAGACAGCAAAATATTAGTATTTACGGACTCTATGGCAAAGATGATGGCTTATACGATACCCCGCAAATTGAGGCTTTAAAAATGCTCATCGGGAGCAAAAATGTACTTTATGTAGAAAATTGTTCTCACAATGTATTTATAGACCAGCAAAAAATATTTATTGATTTTCTTGTAAAAAATGATAACTAAAATGAAACTACTAAAAAACAGCCCACTAATTTTATTAGTACTTGCTATAACAGGATGCACTAAAAGCATTACCGAGACAGAACTAAACCAATTAAACGGCTATTGGGAAATTGAAAAAGTGATTTTCCCCGATGGGCAAACAAAAGAATACACCATTAACGAAACGGTCGATTTTATACAACTAGACAGCCTAAAAGGCTATCGTAAAAAAATGAAGCCTACTTTTGAAGGTACCTATATTACCAGTGATGATGCAGAGCTTTTTACGATTCTTACCCAAGAAGATAGCTTTTTAATAAATTATACCTCTGATGGTAATGACTGGACAGAAACTTTAAAAACTATTTCAGCGACTAATTTTTCGGTAACTAATAGTGATAATATTAGCTACTTTTATAAAAGATACGAACCTATAAATGTAACCGAGTAATGGCAAAAAGACGCAATGACAACATTCCGATAAGCGAGGCTTTACAAGAGTTTATAGA
>JANQTG010000010.1 GCA_030731855.1 Cellulophaga sp.
ATATCTTTTAAATAGACTAATAATTTTATTTGCTTTACGATACGGCTTAATTTTGAGTCTAAACTTAACCTTGAAGAAAGCTCGTATGTATCGCGATCTAAATCGTCAGAATATCTAAGATAAATAAAGCTATGATTTATGTTTTTAAATATATCGCTATAGGCCGTTATAAGATGTAATTCATCTGCTAAATCATAGCCAGCATAACCAAACTCTAAAACAGTTGTTTGGTTTAGTTCTCTTTCTATCTGTTGTCCTAAAGAGTTGGTATAATCTTCATGAAAGCCTTCAATAAAAGAATCGCCGACTAAGGCAATTTCTTTTTTGTTTTTACTGGGTTCGTAGTTTTCGTGAACGGAATTAAAACCAAAATTATTAATCGAATATTTACCCACATTTTGTTTTCTGTTACCGGTAATGGAATAATCTGTTTGGTTAGGGATCCATTTCTCTACATTTTTATCATCTGCGAACCGAACAGGTCGTTCATTATGTAAGTGAAAAATACGGACTCCTAGCTCTAAGGCGAATAGCATTAAAAATCCGTAAACTAATATTTTTTTTAAAATTTGTAGCATAATTAAAATTGAAAATAAATAAAGGATCTATCCACGCCATCATCGAAAAATAAAATGATAGAAAATACCATCAAAACATACACTAAAAACCGAACATACTTATTTTGAAAGGGAAACGGATTTCGTTCATCATTTCTGATGCTATATTCGTATAAGACAAACAATATTAGAATAATAAAATAATCAACCATTCTATACCCACTAGGATGCATATAATGCTCCGAACTAAAATCAAACAACAAACGCTTTAAATAATCAAAAGCTTGTTTAATGCTTTCACTTCTAAAGAAAACCCAACCTATTGTGACTAAAACAAAAGTTTGTAACATTCTAAGACCATCTATAAAAAAGATTTTAAAATTGCTTAAAACATGGACATCACCGGTGAACTTTCGATTTGTATTGGCCACGAATGAAGGTAAGAACAACAAAGCATGAAAAAATCCCCAGATAACGAAAGTCCAGTTTGCGCCATGCCAAAAACCACTCACTAAAAAAATTATAAAAATATTTCGTATGCTTTTCGCCTTAGAAACTTTAGAGCCTCCTAAAGGAATGTAGACATAATCTCTAAACCATGTAGATAATGAAATATGCCATTTACGCCAAAATTCACCAATATTCCTAGCGAAATAAGGGAATTTAAAATTGCTCATCAATTCTATTCCAAATAGTTTAGAGGTACCGATAGCAATATCAGAATATCCACTAAAATCGCCATAAATTTGAAAGGCAAAGAATACGGCTCCGATAATTAAGGTGGTGCTAGAATACGTATCTGAATTATTAAAAATATCACTAACTATTGGCGCTAAACTATCCGCTATTACTAGTTTTTTGAAGAAACCCCATAAAATTAGTTTCAACCCTTCTACTGCTTGCTGTTTATCAAAATTTCGTTGATTTTGTATTTGAGGTAGTAAATTAACTGCGCGCTCTATTGGACCAGCAACCAACTGCGGAAAGAAACATACAAATGCAGAAAAAGCAATAAGGTCTTTTGTTGGTTCTAATTGTTTTTTATAAACATCAATGGTATAACTTAAGGTTTGAAAAGTGTAGAAGCTAATCCCCACCGGTAAAATAATATTCAAAGTACCTACTTGTAACTCTTGACCGAAAAAAGTGAAAGCATTTACAAAACTATCAACAAAGAAATTGTAATATTTAAAAAATCCTAAAAATCCTAAATTTATGACAATACTTATCCATAAGAATAATTTTCGCTTTGAAATACGGGCTTCATTACGCAATAAATTGCCAATGGTAAAATCGACTAACGTACTAAAAACTATTAAACTTAAAAAACGCCAATCCCACCATCCGTAAAATAAGTAACTAGCAAATACAATGAAAAAATTTTGCAGCTTTAAGTTTCTTTTGAAAACGAACCAGTATAACAGAAATACAACTGGTAGAAAAATGGCAAAATCTATGGAATTAAATAACATTTGCTAACTACTTTTTAATATTCAATAAGTTTAAACTCTGATCTTCTATTTTCTTGATGCTTTTCCTCTGAGCAAAACGTGTTATTGTCACATTCATTGACCAAAACTTCTTCACCAAAAGCTTTGCCTATGGTCTGCTTTAAAGGCACTCCATTTTTAGTTAAATAATCTACCGTACGTTTTACGCGCTTGTCTGAAAGCCACATATTATAGGTATTACTTCCTCGTGAATCCGTGTACGACGAAATTTCGATGACAACATTAGGGTTTTCTTTTAAAATACCAGCTAATGTCGTTAAAACGTTTTTAGCGCTTGTTGTCAAATACGAAGAATTTAAGTCAAAATACACAGCATCTAGACCCTTTATCGCATTTTCTAAAGTTTCCTTACGTTCTTGACGCATATTTTCTTCTAGTTTTTGTTGTGCTGCTAGCGCTTGTTGCTTTTTTTCCTGTGCCAAATTTGCCGCTAATTGAGTTGCTTTTTCTGCTGCATCTTTAGCGGCCGCTATAGAATCGTTTGAACGCGCATTTTCTGCTTCTAGTGCTTGTAGTAAGGCTAGTTTTTCTTCTCCTTTTTTTGTCAAACCCTTTTCAATACCAAATTGATACACCACCCCAACAGCATGTTGAAGATGATTGGTAGCATCAGAATTCATACGCCATTTTCCCGTTGAGTTAAAGTCTAAACCAAAACGATCTGAAAACCATGTTCTAAAACCTATGACGGCATTATAGGTACCTCTACCTTGATCGTTTGCTTGTGTATAGCCTATTCCAGCGCCAATATAAGGATCAAAAAAGCCTGTTTGACCTATGAGTTTATTCAAATCATAGCTCACTCTCGTATCAATCGCATAGTAATCTTTGTCTTCTGCTAGTAACACTCCATCTACTCTATTTCCTTCTTGGTACTTCGTGTATGCTCCTATGGCTTCAACGCCAATACCGCTTTTAAAATATCTTCCGATACTCAATCGTGATGGATAGGGAACTGCATTCCAAGTATCACTGACTTGAAGTAGATTATCAAAAACATCTCCAGAATCATCAACGATAGTATAACCTACACCAAAAATCCAAGAACTGCTTACCATCGAATCTTTTTTAGTTAAAAGAAGCGTTTCCTGAGCCGAAAGAAAATTAAAACCAATTAAGATAACACTCCATAAAATCAACTTTTTTGTCCACATAATCACATCCCTTTAAAAGTTATAACGCGCAAAGTTATCTTTATCCATTAAAAATGCATCCTAAGTTCTTTCAACAGCCTGAAAATTCGTTATGAAGTTATTAATGAGATTTCTATACCAATGAGTTCAATGTAATAATGGAGTAATGAAGTTAATGTAGCAGTGGGTTTAATTATTCAATGTAACAATAAAAATAATATAACAATGATTGATTTGAAAATTGGTTAACCTGACCTTTTTGTTGGCGACTATGAAGATTTTCGAATGTAGAAATTTGATTATTTTCGAAACAATATTTATAATTACAAAAAGCTATCTCCCTCCTTTGGAGGGATTAAAGGATAATTTTTTTATACGTAACAGTAAATAAAATAACCAAACACTAATGCATATTTTTAAACCTAAACTGTAAGGCCTTTTCATAAACCGCTTCGTACAAAGGCAATATTTTTTTGATATCGAAACGCTGTGCGTTTTTAAAAGCATTTTCTTTAAAGGTATTTAAAACGGTATCATCTGATAATATTCTAATGGCATTTTCTGCCATTTCTGTAACATTACCCACATCACTCAAATACCCTGTTACGCCTTGAACGTTTACTTCAGGAATACCACCTGTATTACTAGATACTACAGGCGTTTTATTGATCATAGCTTCTAAGGCAGCTAAACCAAAACTTTCTGATTCTGAGGGCAATAAAAATAAGTCAGAAAAACATAAAATTTTATCAATTTGATTACTATTGCCCACAAAGATTACTTTATCTGTTATACCGTATTCTTCACAAAGTATTTCTGCCTTTTCTTTTTCTGGTCCCTCCCCTACCATAACTAGTTTTGAGGGTATTTTCTTTTGAATTATATTGAAAATTTTAATTACATCAGGAATCCGTTTTACTTTTCTAAAATTACTTATATGTGTAATGATTTTTTCATCGTCTTTTGCCATTAAAGAACGCTGACATTCGGTAAAATCACTTTGGTATTTTGTGGTTTCAATAAAATTAGGAATCACCTCTATACTATTTTCAATGGCAAATAGCTCTAAAGTAGCAGCCTTTAAATTTTCAGAAACTGAAGTTACAATATCTGATTTATTAATGCTAAACGTAACGGCTGGTTTATAAAACGGATGCTTACCTACCAAAGTAATATCGGTGCCGTGCAAGGTGGTAATCATGGGGATAAAAATACCTTCTTCTTGAAGCATTTTCTTAGCCATATATCCTGCATAAGCATGTGGAATGGCATAATGGACATGCAAAACATCAATACCGTATAATTTTACGGTATCTACCAATTTACTTGAAAGTGCCAATTCGTAAGGCTGGTAATGAAACAAGGCATATTCTGGCACATGAACTTCATGAAAGAATATGTTATTATTCAATAACTCTAAGCGAACGGGTTGCTTATAGGTGACAAAATGAATTTCGTGCCCTCTTTCGGCAAGTGCAATACCTAGTTCGGTTGCTACTACTCCACTACCTCCAAAAGTTGGGTAACAAACAATGGCAATTTTCATTAATTCGTAATTAATTGTTAGTTCTTAGTCGTTAGTGACATTAATTCCTTAATTGTAAAAAAATGAAACCAACAATTCAGTGTTTTAAAGATCAAAAGTACAAAAAGCGTAAAGAATTAGAAGGTCTAATTATAAAAGAAAATAAAATTTAAGTGAAATAAAACAAGAAACTTTCTTGCCCGACGTAAGAGGGATACTAAAGTCTTTTTTGGACCTTAAATTTAGTACTAAACTGTGTCGAAAAGAACTAGTAGCAAGCATCACCTAGCTAATTCTCAATGGCGTCATAAATAGCTTTCTGAATTCGGGTTCTTAAACTCGACTTTATTAAAAGAT
Source organism: Cellulophaga sp. (assembly GCA_030731855.1). Classification (GTDB taxonomy): domain Bacteria; phylum Bacteroidota; class Bacteroidia; order Flavobacteriales; family Flavobacteriaceae; genus Cellulophaga. The sequence continues at coordinate 5,084 of JANQTG010000010.1, forward strand.
TATTACTGGCTATTGGATAGGTTCTATTCGATAAAAATACATAAACTAATTCTTCTTTAGGATCTGCCCAAGTATAGGTACCTGTAAAGCCACTGTGTCCGAAACTTTGTTGAGAAACTCCTCCAAAAGTAGGCGATCCTGTTTTTAAATCTGCCTTATCAAAACCAACGCCTCTTCTAACATTTTCATTACAGAAATAACAGGTGTTAAATTTTTTTACGGTTCGAGAACTCATAAATCGGTCACCGCCATAAAAACCACCTTGTAAATACATTTGCATCATTTTCGCAATATCATTCGCATTACTAAATAATCCGGCGTGCCCTCCAACGCCACCTTGCATGGCTGCACCCATATCGTGCACATACCCTTGCACTCTTTCGTACCTGTAGTAATTGTCTTCTTCAGAGGGTACTATTCTGCTTTTAGGAAACTTTTCTAAGGGATTATAGGTCATCGTTGTTGCTCCCAAAGGCTCATAAAATAAACGATTTGCCACTTCATCTTGCTTTTCACCATAAACATCTTCTATATATTTATGAAAAACAAAATAACCTATATCACTATATCTATAGCGATTAGATTTTAGGTCTTGCCGCCCAATTCGGTTATAAATAGAATCTTTATACGCATCAACTAAATACAATTTATCGGATACTTTTATAGAATAGCCCTTTAAAGGTTTATCGCGATAAAATTCGCCCGATGGTTTTCTATTTTCATCTAAGGTACTCACATAAAAAGGAATCCATGCGGGAAGTCTCCCGTAGTGCGACAAGGCTTTTAAGACTGTGACGTTTTTAAGTTCTGTAGTAGCATATTCCGGTACTAATTCTTGAAATGTCTGGTTGAGGGATAATTTTCCTTTTTCTTCCATCTGCATTAAAATGGGTAAGGTTCCTAATATTTTCGTTAAAGAAGCTAAATCGAAAATAGCATCGGTTGTTAATGCTGTCGTAGCATCATAAGTGGGTTTTCCAAAAGCTTTATTGTAAATTACTTTTCCCTTGCGTGCTACTAAAACCTGAGCCCCAGGGAACATCAACGAATCTAATCCATTCTGAACTAAATTATCTACCATGGCTAATTTTGTAGAATTTACACCTACACGTTCTGGATAGCTATAGCCAAGCCTTGCAATACCATCAAATAAAAAACTAGTATTTACAGGTAATTTAGGATGTGCACTCACCGGCAATTTACCTTTTGCGGGTATTGCTCCAAAAATTAGCTGGGCGGCTTTTTGCTGTGCTAAACGACTATTTTGATAGGCAACAACTATACCATCAATATCTTCTAAGGTTTCGATGTCTAAGAGTGCATATGGTTTTACAAATTCAACCAATATCGTATTTGAACTTCTTAATGCGGCAACGGATTTAATCGTCGCAAGTTCTTCTTTGGTATATTTATAAGATTTCCAGGGACTATCGTTACTTTTATGATGACCAATAATTAGCATATTATATGCCGAAACGCTGCTATTAAAAGAAGCTATTTGTGACATATTAATTTCTGTAACTTCAGTATATTTATTTAATTCTTCTAAAAAAACATTGTGCGAGTCGTCTCCTAATTTAATATAGGCGATTTTTTTATTTTCTAATTTTTTTATAGGCAAAACAGAAAAATCATTTTTCGCAAGTGTAATGGCGTTTTCTATAGCCTCTTCATAAATTAAATCGTTTTCTAGCGTATTTAAATCAGTATATAAATCATTTAAAATAATAGGCTTGTAAGTATGCAAACCAGCTTTATACTTGCCTTGTAATATCTTTTTCACGGAAGTTGCTAGCCTATTTTCCGTAATTTTACCTTCTTTAAAAGCTTTTAATAAGCGGGCTTTGGCTGCGATGACATCTTTTGGCATTAATAATATATCGTTCCCTGCCATGAAAGCTGCATATTCTATATCGCCAGGTTGCTTAGGATCGCCTACACCACTCATATTCAAAGCATCGGTAAATACCAAACCTTTAAAGCCCATTTTTTCTTTTAATAAGGCTGATATTATTTGTTCTGATAAAGAAGACGGAATTTTTTTCTGAATTTCTAAACTAGGTACGCTTAAATGAGCGACCATTATAGAACTAATTCCGGCATTAATTAATTTTCTAAAAGGATACAGCTCAACACTATCTAAACGTGCTTTTGAAAAAGGAATTAGCGGTAAGGCTTTGTGAGAATCTACCGAAGTATCCCCGTGACCCGGAAAATGTTTTCCGCTAGACAAAACAGATTCGCTTTCCATACCTTTCATGAAAGCAATGGCATTCTTTACGACATTATCGCGGTCTTCTCCAAAAGAACGGTTTCCGATAATCGGATTTTCAGGGTTGGTATTGATATCAATATCTGGCGCAAAATTAATATGAACCCCTAAACGTTTCGCATGCTTACCTATTTGCTTACCTACCTTCTCAACAATACTGCTATCTTTTATAGCTCCTAAAGTCATATTCCAAGGAAAAGCGTACGTAGAATCTAAGCGCATAGCTAAGCCCCATTCGGCATCCATGGCGATCATTAGAGGTATTTTTGAAGCTTGTTGGTAACTGTTGGTTAATTTAGCTTGGCGTACTGGTCCGCCAGTAGAAAAAATAACGCCACCAATATGTTGTTCTTTTACTAGTTTTTTTATGTAGTCGGTATTTGTTTTACTCTGGTTTGAAGCTACATTTACCATAAAAAGTTGACCAAGTTTTTCATCAAGAGACATGGCTTCGTATCTGGCATTTACCCATTGCGCCTGTTGTGTGCTATCTTTAGTTATTAATGGGTTTTTTTGAGCTAAAACACTCGAATAGATACAAATAAAAAGTACTCCTAAAAAGTTCTTAATCATAAAAAAATATTTCTAAAATAATACAACCAAAAATAATACCTTTTATTGCATTTTGTCGATGTTTACTT
>JANQTG010000011.1 GCA_030731855.1 Cellulophaga sp.
TTGTCCTATTTCTAATGCCCGAAACTAAGGGAAAAACACTGGAAGAATTGGAAGATGTAATGTTAAGGAAGAAAATATAGGCTTATGTAATTTTTTTATAGTAATCTAAATCAGACTTAAGAATTGTTAGTGAAATTAATGGTAAATCAAATATTAAAAGTCGAGAAAAAAGCTTGTTTGAAATTTATTTCGTACAAGCTTTCAAACCATTTGTAAATAAAAAGCTAATTACAATCTTATCATCTATTTATGGCCGTTACGTCCTAGTTTTTAAGATTTTATATCATTAAGATTTTGAAGGAGTAAGACTGCTGTTATTTCGACGGCTCTAGAATTAGCGTTATTTTATTAAAATCCGCAGCACTATTTATTACCTTTCTGTAGGGTTCAATATTTGTAGCTTCAATGAAGTTAACTCTGTAATGTTCGTCAGCAGTTATGCTAAGTAAATTATCTTTTAAACTAAAAAATGATTTAAAAGATAAAAGTTCTATTCCATCTTTTTCAAAAGTATTATTAATGTTTAAGTCTTCTAAATTTACTACTTGATAGCCTTTTGGTATTTTTATATTAATGGTGCGATAATAACTTCGTTTAAATTCGTCTAACAATGGAAGTACTCTTTCTTTTTCTTGATACATCTGTATTTGCCTACCAATTAATTCACCTACTTTTAATAGATATTTATTTCCAGCTTTTTCAGTAAAGGCATCAGACTCTAAATCAATAGTAAATTCTAACGGTTCATTGCCAAAAGAGTCGGGCTTATCGTTGTTAGCGCTCATTTGTGTAACCTTAACGTTTTCATTCATTGTTTTGGCAAGACCCTCTATTAGTTCTTCTCTGTCTTTATCTTTCACCAAATATAAATAGGGTTGAATAGGCATGGCATAATACCCCGTGAAAGACCGCTGAAGTTTTATTTTATTTTTAGAAATATCGTTTTCAAAAAAGTCAAGATCAATAACCATTTTATCAGTGGTTTTGTCTGCACTCAAAGGTTGTATAAATTTAACTTTTCCTAAACCCGATTTGAAATCGCCGATTACAACTTCTTTTATAAATAGGCCATAATTATTGGTAAGGTTTGCTGGCGGGTAGGCATATCTAGTAGTGTTGTCAGTGGGTGATAAGTAGGTTTCGTATTCAGGAAAATAAATTAAAAAATCGGTTAAAAAATTATTTGCTTCAAAATCTTTGTCAAATACTATTTGTTCAATATCACTAGTAATTACAATTTCGTGTTGAATTCCTAAGGCATTTAAAAGCGCAACATAGAGTTTAACCATTCCACTAGAATTTGCTATTTTTTTATCTAAAACATCTTCTAAACTATTTAATTCTTTACTGTCTTCTTCTGAGAAATAAAAATTTGTTTTGATATACCTGTCTATACTATTTAATTTATAACTATCATCTTTATTCTGTTCAGAAATTGCTTCTGAAATTAGTTTAGTTATATGGTTGTTAGCTTTCTTTGAAGGTTGTTCATAGTAAAATGAGTATATATTTTGCGAAACATTACCATAAGACGAGATGTCATTAGTATTATTATTTAGATTCTTATCAAGTTTGTAAATAATGGCTCCACGGTAAGCGTTGTATGGCGATTGTGATTCTTCTTCAAGCCCAGTAAGATGATCAATTTTTAATTTCCAATGTAATTTTTCTTGTGTAATTGTGTCTCTAGTTATCTCTGGAATATTATGATAACTTTTGAAATCAAAAACTAGATTTTTTGGAGAGAACAAGTCAAACTCTACGCTATTTTTATGAAATGAATTTTGTAGACGAAAAATGGTTCCCTTGTAACTCGGATACTTTTTCTCCACATAATAATATTCAATAAAACTCCCTTTTTCAATTCCTTCAAAAGCAAAGAATTTATATTGCCTTCCTGTTTCTTCATTGCTTGCTGTTAATATTTTAGAATCGTCTAAGACAATGACATTGCCTTGTTTTGTAATTACCCTTGCCTTACTTATTAATAATTCAGAATTTGAGGCATACGGAAGGTAAATTTTATTGTATTCTTCTATTTTTTCATCGCTGTTTAGCCATATTACTTTATGCTCTAAAAAATATTCTACTAAAGCATTTTCACTAGCGTACGCAAACTCAACAGCATATTTTTCTTTTATTCCAATGATGCTTTCATTTTCATCAGAAGGTTGTTTGTAATTTGGGTTTTCTTCCCATGTATATTCTTCGTAAAAGTAATTAGTTTGAGAAAATCCGAAAGAAAAGAAAAGGAATAGGAGTATGCAAATAAAATTTTTAATCATCTTTTTTGGTTTATGGTTTTTTTTGTAAAATAACAACTTCTTTATAGCTAAGTTCCATTTGTTTTATAAGGTCATTAACTTTTTTTTGAGCATCTAAATCTAAAATTAGTGTATTTAATTCAACCGTATGTGTATATTCTATAGTCTCTTTTGTCAATTTGTAATTAATATTACTTGTGATATACTCGTTTGTAATCGTTGTATTTTCTGGTAGGTAATTTACAATATATCCTTCAGGAATACTTAGGCTTGTTTGATACTCGTAGTAATTTGTATATTCGTATTCAATGGCAGTTTTTCTATTTTCTTTATTCTTGAAGGCTAGCAAACGTTTGTTCAAATTAAGGTTTATATAAATTTCGTCCCCAAGAAATTTGGCATAATTAGACAAACTAAAATCATATGCTACCACTAAATTTTTATCATATTCAAATTTGTTAAGCTCTTTTATGTTTTTAATTAAAAAACTATTATTTCCTTTTTCTAAGGCAGTATTATAAAAGTCTTTTAATTTAGTGTCGGTGTTTTGTTTTTCTAAGCTATAAAAATAATCTGATTTTAAATATCCTGAAATTTCGCTTTTTGATTTTCCTATAATTTCACTATTGCTAATTATGATATTAGTAGTATCTATAAAAGCGTTTAATTTAGGCGCTATAGTGGGCACCAACTTAATTTCAAATAAATTTTCTCCTTTGGCTACCAATGCTTCTTTTCCTTGAATAAAAGAGGTGGGTGCGTCGATAGAAGTATATCTTCCGGTTGCATCTAAATAGTATGTTTTATTTTCATCTTCAAACGAAAGTATCATATGATTGTCTACTAAAGGCGTAGGTACCTCACTATAGGTGTACGGTATGCTCCGTGTGCCTATCCAAGTAAGATTTCCTTTAATTCCTGCAATTTCGAGCATTTTAAAAAGAATACTAGAGTTGTCTTTACAGTCGCCATATTTTTTCTTAAAAACATCGTTCGATTCTCTTGGAACAAACCCACCTAAAGCATATTCAAAAGCTATATATTTTATATTTTCTTGCGTCCAGTAATAAATAGCTCTTGCTTTTTCTAAGTTATTAGGTTTATCTTTTATTAATTTTTGAACTAATTCGACAAGATCTTTATCATTTTCATCTTTATTAATATTTTGAATTAAAGAGTAATACCAACGGTATAAATCAGCAACATCGCTTAACATATTCATCTTACTTTCGTTAGTAGTGTATGAACTTATGATTGGAATTATATGGGGTAAAATGCTTTTGTACGAAATAGAGTTTTCTTCGAACTCGAATTCGTCAACATTTTTTAATTCCCATGTGTATATATTATTTTTTCTATTTTCGGTTTTAGTGAATACAACCGGATTTTTTTCAGTGTTAAATTGTTGAAATCTGAGCTGAATTTTTTTATCAGCAATAATAGTAAGTTTGTTATTTATAATAGGATAAAAATTTCCAAAATAGAATGCATTTAGAAATCTGGGATTATTTATTTTTTGGGTGTATTTTAATTTAGTTTTTGACCATTTATTTAAGTTCGGATAAATAAAATTTAGTGATTTTGTGTCATCATAAAAAGAATTTTCAAGATCATCTTTTTCTTTAAAATCATCAATTTTTGTTTCTATATACTTGCCATCATCTAAAAGGTATGAAGAAGCCTCTATTTTTTGCATTTCGAAAAAAGAAGAAAAGCTAATAGATTGTTTTGAATTATAAGTAGCACTTTCATCTAAATATACATTTTCTTCAATAACTTCTTGTAATATAGTAAACTCTCCCTCGTCTAATTCGATACTGATTACATTTTCTTGATGTAGCCGAACAAAATTTGAATTAGGGTATTTTTCTTTAATAATTTCAAGATCAGTAATGGTCTGAGAAAAGCAATTAAGTTGATAAAGAAATACCCATATAAATATAAAAAAACACCTCATATTAAAAAGTTTGAAAAGAAATAACGGTATCATTAAAATATACTTCTTCATTTAATAGTTTTCCGTTTTCAGAATAATTTTTAGTACTGCCTTCTTTATTATTATTTAGATAATTTATTTCTTTTTTAATGACACCATTTGAATAGTATTCTTTAGTCAATCCATGAAGATTACCTATAAGATATACTTTTTCGTTTTTTATTTTACCATTTAAAAAATACTCGATGTTTGTTCCGTCAAATTCGCCTTGGTTATACAAAGATTCATTAGCAATTTGGCCTGAGTAGAAATATTCATTATAATTTTTAACTAAATCACCTAAGTAGTATTCCATTTCTCGAGAAACTTTACCGTTGTCGTAATACGCTATAATTTTTGCTGTTTCATTTTCTATGGTTATCATTGGTAATTCTTCAGACTTCTCGTTTAAATAACTGTACCCAATTAAACGACCGTTTTCATAAAATCTTACCAATTGTAGTTCGCCAGTTTCAGTATAAAATTCCATTCGCCCATGTTTATTGTCATTTTTATAGTTAATTATGGTATTTATAGTTCCATTCTCAAAGTATATAGTAGATTTTTTTTCAATAGAATCGTAACTATAAAAACTACTATCTTCAACTTGTCCGTTGTCGTAATAATTAATAAATTCTCCATTAATCATACCGTCAACATAGGTTGTTTGCCTTTTAATGTTGCCATTGTCGTGATACCAGGTCCATTTGCCGTTTTGATTGCCATTTAGGTATTCTCCAGTTACTATTATTCTTCCATAAAAATCTGTATAGGTATATGAGCCGTGTTGAACGCCATTTAAATAACTTGTTTTATTTTTAGGTTTTTTGTTAAAATGAACAGTCGTAATTTCATATTTTTTTTCTTTATAATTATCGTATTTAATTTGCTCAACCAACTTTCCATTTTCATTAAAAACGTCTTCAGCTACAAGATCATTATACTTGTAATGACTAACTCTAGTCAATTTTCCTTCGCCAGAATAGTATTTTTGCTCACCATGTAAAACATCTTTATGATAAAAATTAATAATGGCCAATGTATTATCGGCATAATAGGTACGCCATTCACCATGCTTATAATTGTCTTTATTCCAACCTTGCGTTTTTAGTTTTCCGTTTTTATAATATTCGGCAAAATAACCAACGATACTATCATTTTTATAGTCAGTGACCTCTTGTAAATTACCACTATTGTAGTACGTTTTGTAGGTTCCTTCAATTTTATTATCTATGTATTGTCCTTCCTGAAATAGATTACCATTTGAGGTATAATATTTCCAAATACCGTTTTTACCACCTTTAATATCGTAGTTGCCTTCAGAAGTTAATACTCCGTTTGGTGAATACCCCATATAATAAAATTCACCACCTTTTTTCTTTCCTTCTTTGATGATTTCTCCTAGTTTATCATAATATTTATAACTTAAAACTTCTCCTTTTCTATACTCATATTCGTAATAAGGTTTGCCATCGTAATCATAAAAAAAATATGATCCATTTAAAGAGCCCATATCATATGTATATTCTGCTTGTATTTTTTCGTCATCGTAGTAAGATTTCCAAGAACCATCGTAATAACCATTTGATGATTGGCCCACTTCATAAGGTTTTTCATTCAAGTAAAATGATTTGTAAGGACCATTTAATTCTCCATTCAAAACGCTTGCTGCTTTTGATACCTTGCCATTTAAAAAATAATTAAGCTGAATGCCGTTTAATTCTCCGTTCTTGAAAGGTTTTTCAGAATAAACTGATCCATTGGCATAATACTCTGTTATATTATCTTTAACTAATCCTTTTTCGTAGGGTATATTAAATTCTTTTAATTCCTCTCCAGCATTAAAATAAGAAACGAAAAGCCCATCTAATTCACCATTTTTGAAATATTTTTTTTGAAGTAAAGCTCCTTTTTTATTATACCATTTGTACTCGCCTTCAATTTCATCGGCTTTATAAGTTGTTTCTATTTCTATTTTACCGTTGTCAAATATTTTTGTGTACTCTCCATCCAAAACTCCGTTTGTATATTTTACAGACTCACTTTTTTCTAAAAAAGCATTAAACCAGTTCCATTCACCATCTCTTTCGCCATTTTTATTAAAATTACCTTTAGCGGTTATTCGTCCGTTTTCGTTGTAAAATTCCCAGGGTCCAACATTTTTTTCATTCTCGATTTCACCTGCGGATTCTACATAACTATTGTTATATTGATAGGATATATTTTGGGTTTTCCCATACCAATCAATAGTATTATTTTGTATGATTTCTAACCATTTTGTTCTAAATAAAGGAATGAAATTAATGATGTCTTTTTCGTATTTTTTTATGATAGGTTTATACTTTTCATTCTCTATAGTGTAAGAAATGGTGTAACTGAAGGTATTAAAATAGCCGTTCTCTTGAATCCAATTATAAAATGTGACAAATTTAGTATCCCAAAATCCTCCATTACCTTTAAAATTAGACAGTTGATTTAATAAAGCATGGTTTTGTCTTATGATAGCAATATCAATATCATTTTCAGTTTTGTAGTTTGTGTTAAGGGCAATTTTATTACTTATTATAAGATCTATTTCATCAAACGAACTATCGTCTTTAGAAATATTGATATTCTTATTCTTTTCATTTATGTTTTTATTTTTTACAATATTGTCTAGAGAATTTAAAATTTTGAATGCATTATCGGCATCAGGTGCTATAAGTAAATACATATTAAAACACATTAATGCTTGGCTAATTAATTCTTGTTTGTAACAAATATTGCCTAATTGTAAATATGAATTTCTATTGAATGGGTTAAGTAAAATAGCAGTTTGATACGCTAAAACAGCTTCTTCGGTTTTTTCTAAGTATTCTAAACAAACCCCTTTATTATACCATAATAAACTATTTTTAGGAAACTGGTTTAAGGCTTCATTAATGACTATTACGGCATCATTATACTTTTCTTGGTTTATTAAAGCAACTGCTTTGTTAATGTATAATGATGAATTTAGATCTCCATGATTTTCAACTAAAGCACTATCAACTAATTTTAAAGCTTCATCATATTTTTTTAAAGCAGTTAAATAATATGATTTTGAAACCAACACAGAAGTGTACGCAGAATCATTTTTATTAATTCTGTTAAATATTTCTAAGGTTTTTTCGAAATCACCATTTGTGGCACTTTCAGCTGCCAGTGCTGAAATTTCAGTAAAATCAATAAAGGGAATTTTTTCTTGTGCTACCGTTATAATTTGGAATAGAAGAAATAAAGGAAGTAGTATTTTTTTCATTAAGTAAAATTGTAAAGGTGGTTGTTTAATTTATTGATTTTTTTTAAGGTTTTTTAAAATGTATTGTATCAACTTTTATAAATGGTACAGAACGTTTACTTTAAACTACAATCTTCAATTAAGACGAAAATGGCTTTGGATATGTTTTTTTAAATTTAATAAAATGATTTAAAAGAACAGCTATAAATTTTAAGTATAGTGCTGTTAGTTTTAGATGATTTTAATTAGACTAAAAAAATAATTAGGTTGTTCAGAACTGAGGCGTTATACCTTTTTTGAATCTCTTAGATTCTTTAAAACATAGCTAAATAAAAAATAACGTTAAATCTGTATTAAAATTATAACAAAGTACTCATTTTAAAATTGTAGTGATAAACCTTCATTTTCCGATGCCAAATCAATATCGTATTTTTGATATTTGAATTTTCCCTTTATGCCAGAAGCTGT
>JANQTG010000012.1 GCA_030731855.1 Cellulophaga sp.
AACATTGCGAATAAAAAGGTGTTAAAAGAGCCACAGATAGATATCTTACCAAAAAATGAAGAGTTAGAATAAAAATCAGGCTTTAATAGAAAATACAAATACATCAATTTTATCAAAATGGCTATCTTTGCCCTTTTAAAACATTATAATAAAAATGAAATCGAAAAGCATAAAAGAATTACTTTCTACAGACTTTAATTTACAAGAAGTAACCGTAAATGGTTGGGTAAAAACCTTCAGAAGCAATAGGTTTATTGCGCTAAATGACGGTTCTACTTTAAACAATATACAATGTGTTGTGGATTTCGAAAATTTTGATGAAGCTTTATTGCGCAAGGTTTCTACGGGTGCAGCGATTAAAATAAAAGGTACTTTGGTTGAAAGTCAGGGGAGAGGCCAAACGGTAGAAATACAAGTTAGCGAGTTAGAAGTTTTAGGTACATCTGACCCAGATACCTACCCGATCCAACCTAAAAAACACTCCTTAGAATTTTTAAGAGAAAAAGCACATTTAAGAGTTCGTACCAATACGTTTGCAGCCGTAATGCGTGTACGTTCGGCCTTATCTTTTGCGATACATAATTATTTTCAAAAAAATGGTTTTTACAATGTGCATACGCCAATTATTACTGGTTCAGATGCCGAGGGAGCAGGGGAGATGTTCAGAGTATCTACCTTAGATCAAAAAAAACCACCTTTAAACGAAGATGGTAGCATTAATTTTAAAGAAGATTTTTTTGGAAAAGAAACAAATCTTACGGTTTCAGGGCAATTAGAAGCAGAAACCTATGCGATGGCATTAGGTAAAGTATATACTTTTGGCCCTACGTTTAGAGCTGAAAATTCAAACACATCGCGCCATTTAGCAGAATTTTGGATGATTGAACCCGAAGTAGCCTTTAATGATTTAGATGCTAATATGGATTTGGCCGAAGATTTTATTAAAGAGGTAATTACGTATGTTCTTGAAAATTGTCAAGAAGACTTACAATTTTTAGAGCAGCGCTTATTAGACGAAGAAAAAACAAAACCTCAAGCAGAACGCAGTGCTATGGCACTTATCGAAAAGCTAAAATTTGTAGCCGATAATAACTTTAAAAGAGTATCGTATACCGAGGCGATTGATATTTTAAAAAATAGTACGCCAAATAAAAAGAAAAAATTTCAATATCCAATTGAAGAATGGGGAACAGATTTACAGAGTGAACACGAACGTTATTTAGTTGAAAAACATTTTAACTGCCCTGTAATTTTGTTCGATTATCCTGCAAAAATAAAAGCATTTTATATGCGTTTAAATGAGGACGGTAAAACAGTTAGGGCGATGGATATCTTGTTCCCAGGTATTGGTGAAATTGTAGGAGGCTCTCAGCGTGAAGAACGTTTAGAGGTTTTACAAGAAAAGATGAAGGCTTTAGGTATTGACGAAAAAGAATTATGGTGGTATCTAGATTTAAGAAAATTTGGATCAGCGGTACACAGTGGTTTTGGTTTAGGTTTTGAACGCTTAGTCTTATTTACCACAGGTATGGGGAATATTAGAGATGTTATACCTTTTCCAAGAACACCTCAAAATGCTGAGTTTTAAAAAATAATAGTCATTAATTTAGCTTAAATTTATACGTAAGAACAAAATTTAAACATGCTTAAACAATATTTATCATTCAAATTATCTCAAAAGCTGTCTCCTCAACAGATTCAGCTGATGAAATTAATTCAGTTGCCTACCCAGGCTTTCGAGCAGCGTTTAAAGCAAGAGCTAGAGGAAAATCCTGCTTTAGAAACAGGGAAAGAAGAGTTAGATAATTTTGATGATGAATATTCTGACGACACTTATAATGACGATTCGGATAGCGAAAATATCAATACAGAAGATATCAATATCGATGAGTATTTAAGTGATGATGAAGTACCAGAATATAGAACACAAGTAAATAATTATAGTGCCGATGATGAAGATAAAACGGTACCTTATGCTGCGGGAACATCTTTTAATCAGTTTTTAATTAATCAATTAAATACATTTTATCTGAATGATGATGAATGGTTAATTGCAGAGTTTTTAGTAGGTAGTATTGATGAAAGTGGCTATATCAGAAGACCTATTGCTGATATTTTAGATGATCTGGCCTTTACTCAGAATATTTATACAGATGAAGTTTCTATAAGAAAAATTCTTAAAATTGTTCAAGAATTAGATCCACCAGGTGTGGGTGCAACGTCTTTAGAAGAATGTTTAATTATTCAATTAAACCGTAAAGAACTAAATCCGAACGTAGAATTAGCGATTCAGATTTTAGAAAAATCATTCGAGCAATTCACAAAAAAGCATTACCAAAAATTAATACAAAAGCATAATGTTACAGAAGACGATCTTAAGAAGGCAATTTCTGAGATAGAAAAATTAAATCCGAAACCAGGCGGTTCTTATTCTGGTGGTAGTACAAGAATGATAGAACATATTGTACCCGATTTTTCTATCAAAATTATTGACGGCGAGCTAGAACTTACCTTAAATGGCAGAAACGCGCCAGAGCTTCATATCTCTAAGGATTATAATAATATGCTCGAAGGGTATAAAAATGCGAAAGAAAAATCCAAAGCTCAAAAAGACACCGTACAGTTTATTAAACAAAAATTAGATGCTGCGAAATGGTTTATTGATGCTATAAAGCAACGTCAACAAACACTTTTTGTGACAATGAATACCATTATGCATTATCAAGAAGAATATTTTTTAACTGGAGATGAACGTAAACTTCGTCCGATGATTTTAAAAGATATTGCTGATAAAATCAATATGGATGTTTCTACCGTATCAAGAGTGGCGAATAGTAAATATGTTGACACACCTTACGGGACCAAATTAATTAAAGATTATTTTTCCGAATCAATGAAAAATGATCAAGGTGAAGATGTTTCTACTAAAGAAATAAAAAAGATTTTAGAAACGGTTATTGGCGAAGAAGTTAAACGAAAACCACTAACGGATGATAAGTTAGCAGAAATTCTAAAAGAAAAGGGCTATCCTATAGCCAGAAGAACTGTTGCAAAATACAGAGAGCAATTGAGTATTCCTGTAGCCCGAATGCGTAAAGAAATTTAATGAAAGTTTTTTACAATATAGTTGCCTACATATTCCATCCTATTTTTATTCCTATTTACGGAGTTTTAGTTTATTTTTTAGTGAGTAAAAAATATACTTCATTGGCGGTTAAAGTCGGGAATTTACTTCCAATTTTTATTTTAACAATAGTTATTCCAATAATTTGTTTTTTAATTTTAAGAAATATAGGTGTGGTAAATTCCATATCTATGTCCACTAGGAAAGAACGTAAGTACCCACTTTATATTAGTTTGGTATTACTTTTTATGATTGTGTATAAAGTAATTCCCTATAACTATACCATAGAGCTTTATTACTTCTTTGTAGGTCTTATTATAGCCCTATTCACCTATTTAATGATGTTATTTATAAAATTTAAGGGAAGCATGCATATGCTCGGTATTGGCAGTTTAATTATGTACCTAATTAATTTAAGTATACACTTTGAAATAAATTTAACGCTTTCTATAAGTGTTCTAATTTTGTTTGCGGGTATAATAGCCTCTTCTAGGTTGTTTTTTAGAGCGCATAACAAACTAGAACTTACAGTAGGTCTCTTAATCGGAGTTATTTCTCAGTTTATTACTATAACTTATTGGTTATAATAAATAAAATATAAGACCAATTCTAAGCGGTCTTAAGCCTAAGTTTTCTCCATTAGATAATTGCACATCTTTGTTCATAAAATCGCTTAAAGCGTAATACAAATGCAAATTGAAGGTGTTATAGCCAACATTAAGGGTTAATCCATATTGAAATTTTTCAATATCCGAATTAGAAAAGTTAGTATTTCCTGAATCGGTTACGAGTTTAGATCTATTACTAAAATTATAGTCGAACTTAATACCGGAATAGACTCTAAAGAATTTATACCGATTACGTGTGGCATTTCGCCATCGAAATTCTAATGGGATCTCAATACTATGGGTTTGGAGTTTACTCCTGTTGTAATCAAAGTTATCTGGGGCTATTTCATAGGTATTTGTACCATTTACCTCAGTAACTATTAAGTTAGAATAATAAGAATTTACAGCGTACCCTAAACCAATGCCTAAGGCTACTCTTCCGTTGGTATTAAGAGGAATATCACGAATAACTCCGCCATGTAAGCCATACGAAAAATTACGTTGAAAAATACCACTAGGTTTATCGCCTAAAAGATTATAGTTGATACCAATATATATCTGATCTTCTAAAAAAAAACTATCAGCAGCTTTAGAAGCGCTATCAGTCTGTGCAAAAAAGAGGTGGGGTAAAACAAGAAAAATAGACAATAAAAATTTCTTCATATTTCAAATTCTTAGCTAAACAGATAATTGCATTTTTGCGTAAAAAACAAATGTAAAAGAACTTTCTAACAATTCTTAAAGAAATGATTTTTTTAATTTGGAAATACATTCGGTGGTATCATGATGAATAACACCTTATTAAATGAACTTTAATAGTTTACTATAGCTATCGTTATTAATGCATTATTGGCAACTGCTTAGTTAATTAGTTTTATTTTACGAGCTGAATTTTTCAATATTTGGTGAAATTTTGAATAATACCCAAAAGTTGTGAGATTAATTGAAGTATTTCTCACGCGTACATTTTTTCTAAGTTTTTAAATTTCGCCTCCACTGTTTGAGTCCAAAACAGATTTAAACTAAAAAAACGCTCCAAATAAACATTTGAAGCGTTTTTAAAATATTAAAAGAAATATAAGTTATCTTCTATTAATGTTATCAAATGCATCACCTTCAACGGTGGTGTAATTAATTTTCAAAGCATTTACTTTTCTCAACTCCTCTTTAATATCAGATATAATACCCATGTTGGCATTTCTATCAACTTTTAATGAAGTAGTTAAAACATCTTGTAAATCTTCTGATTTCTTAGCTCTTTCTGCAAGAATATAAGGCCCAACTTCTGATGGATTTGAAAACTTATCATTCAATTGAATTTTAGCTTCACTTCCAAATACCTTTTGATATTCTTCCGTTGGTGAACCAACATAAATAGTAATTACCTGATCTTTTTTTTCTAACTTTTTAATTTCACTGGCATTTGGCAGCTCATTTTTAACTTTTACCGAAGTATCTTTCATAACCGTAACGGTCATAAAGAAAAACAGCAACATAAAAACAATATCTGGAAGCGATGCAGTGGAAACTGCTGGAATATCGCCATCTTTCTTTTTGCTAAATTTTGACATATTTTTTCTTTTTAACTTTTACGATTAATTGTTACTTGAAGTTTCAGCTTCAGAGAACTTTTGCGGGAATAATTCTTGTATTCTTTTAATTCGTTCTTTTAAAGCCTCTTTTCTTTCGTCAGAGGTTTCTTGGTTCGAGTATTCCGCTTCCATATCAGTAAAATCGCGCTTAAATAAGCGTTGAGATTCTCTGTTACGTAACTCATTATAAGCACCTACAATCTCGTTTTGAACAGTAATATAGATGTTATATTTCGTCTCTCTATCGTTCTTTAAAGATATAATTGCTTTTTCAGGATTATCAGATGATTTTTCATCTCTTTTACCTTTGCAGTAATTACAATATTCTGGACTACCGTTAGCCGCTCCACCATTATCTAAAAAAGCTACGGCTTTTTCTTTTAAGCTGGTAATTTCGGTTACTTCACCTTCAACTAAAAGTTGACCTTGTTTATTGATGTTTACAGCAAAAATATTCTTTTCCTTTATAATTGGAGGGTCAACTACGCTATCATCAATTGGTGGCAACATACGATCTAAACCAGCATCTGTTTCAATAGTCGTAGTTACTAAGAAAAAGATAAGTAGTAAGAAAGCGATGTCTGCCATAGAACCTGCATTAACCTCTGGTGGTGCTCCTCTTCTTGGCATAATTTTTATTTTATTTGTTAAACGTTCTTTTGATTCCTGGAATCACCATAGCTAGTATTGCTACTGCTGTTAAGATAAAGAAGATGTTCAAGAACATACCGATATATTTAACAGTACTTTCTTCAGCCTCTAAACCTTTTGCTCTCATGGCATCTAAATCAACATCTGTGCCAGTTGCTAAGAAGTAAGAAATTATGGCAACAACCAATAAACCTCCAACGCCAATTAATGTTCTTTTTAAGCCTTCTGGTGAAGCAAAAACATTTTTCAATCCAAAAAATAAACTAGCAAGAACTGCAATAGCTAATAATATAAAAGTAATGATGAACATAAAGTTCATAGAACCACTTTCTATTGCTTCACCTCTTGGCATATCTACGCTTGGCAGCTGAGTCCAAAGTATTGTTCCCAATACACTGAAAACTATTAATATTATTTTTATAATTTTATTCATTTTGCGTGGTATTTTAAGTCCGACTTATTTTTTGTGATCTACCAACATATCAATCAAAGAGATTGATGAGTCTTCCATATCATTTACAATGCTATCAATCTTAGCAATGATATAATTATAAAAAATTTGAAGGATAATCGCCACAATAAGACCAAATACTGTAGTTAGTAATGCTACTTGAATATCACCTGCAATAAGTGATGCACTTAAGTTACCAACGGCAGCAATTTTTTCGAAGGCCTGAATCATACCAATTACCGTACCCATGAAACCAAGCATCGGGGCAATGGCGATAAATAAAGACAACCAAGAAACATTCTTTTCCAATTGTCCCATTTGAACACCACCGTAAGCTACAACAGCTTTTTCAGCAGATTCAACACTTTCACCAGCTCTGTCTAAACCTTGGTAAAAAATAGACGCAACAGGTCCTTTTGTATTTCTACAAACTTCTTTAGCAGCTTCTACACCGCCAGAGGCTAATGCATCTTCTACTCTTTGCTTTAATTTTGTAGTGTTAGTACTTGCTAGGTTTAAATAAATAATTCTTTCAATAGCAACTGCCAAACCAAGTATCAAACATAATAGTACGATACCCATGAAGCCAGCACCACCTTCAATGAATTTTTCTTTTAAAACTTGTACAAACCCTCTTTCAGCTTCGGTTGTAGCTGCAGCTGCATCTTGAATCATCATTGCAGCACTAGCAATAGTTGCAGAAAGGTTTGTTGTAATTGCATTAGCAGTTACATTAGCGTTCACAGTATTTGTGTTGATAACAAATAACCCAGCCACTGCTAGGATAGAGAATAATCTTTTCATTTCTTTCAAACTTAAATTAGATTAGTTAATGGGTTAAAGATAAAAAATTTTTGCAATTAAAAAATTAAAAAAAAATATTTAAGCAGAGAGGAAGGGATTCGAACCCTCGATACCCTTTTGGAGTATACACACTTTCCAGGCGTGCGCCTTCGACCACTCGGCCACCTCTCTCAATACCTTTTTTCAAGGCGTCGAATTAACAAAAAAAAAAGTACTAAACGAAATTATTCGAGTTAATTTTAATTCATTTCTCCACGGAGCGATGTTTCAAATATAGTTTTAAAGAGTTTTGGAGACACTTCCATCCCCAATAAATACATGAGCTTGGTTATTGCGGCTTCGGTGGTAATATCCTTACCGTTAATTACTTGTATATTTTGTAAATGCTCGCTAGTTTCGTATTGCCCCATAATAACACTGCCTCCAGAACACTGTGTAACGTTAACAATATGTATCCCATTTTTTTTTGCTTTTATTAAATGGTCTACCAACCATTTATCGGTTGGAGCGTTCCCTGCTCCGTAGGTTTCAATAATTAAAGCCTTTAAATTTGGTGTATTTAGAACACTTAGTAATAGGTTTTCGTTTAGCCCTGGAAACAATTTTAGTATGGCAACATTGGTGTCTAAATTTTTATGAACAATTAATTTTTTTTGTTTGTTTTTTGCCAATAAGTACTCGTTATGTACTTTTAAATGAACTCCAGATTCGGCTAGTGGAGGGTAATT
>JANQTG010000013.1 GCA_030731855.1 Cellulophaga sp.
CCATCACCGTCGTTATCCGCGAGTATGGTTACCGCTTCGTCCGTATCATCCGTTATGGTATTTACCTCTGAGCTAGCTTGATCAAAACTGGCGCTTATGGTATTTGTTACTGTAATATCTGCTGGAACGTTATTCGCCGTAGCGGTAATGTTCAAGGTAAAAAATTGTCCGCGTTGCATGGAACCAATTGTCCAATCTGGCACGCTAAACGTACCGGCATCCGTAGTTGCACTTACAAAGGTAAATTCCGCTGGGAGTATATCCGTAAGCACTACATTGGTTATCGTATTAAAACCTAAATATTCTGCTGTAATCGTAAACGTAACATCATTACCAGCAATAATAGGATCAACATCATCTATTTTAGTCAATACCAATTCTGGCGCACAACTGTAAACGGATAGTATGGCCGAATCGTAGGTACAACCTCCTTTGGTTACCCTTACGAAATAGTCTCCAGGGGTATCCGGGGTAAATGAACTATTGGTTTCACTTGCAATTATAGCCCCATTTTTAAACCATTGATAGGCGTCAAAACCACCTGTGGCCTCAAACACATCCGCCGGCAGACAACCGCCGCCTGTAACGTCCAGTTCTACAACCGGAACTGTATCAAATCCGGAAAAATAACCTGCAATTCCAGCATTACCACTTGCTCCTAGAAAACCAACGGCAATAGGCCCTGTAGAGTTCACGGATACGTTACCCGTAAGTCCGCTTACAAAAAAGGTTTTCCAATCTGTTGTTCCTGCAACTGGAGTAGCTACCGGTAAAGGTACATTCCCATTACCATCTGTTACCGTTATGTTAGCATCTGATGTTGCTGTAGAAGCAACTATAGTTACACCGCCGTCAAAATTTAAACCATCAACATCTCTAATATTGGGAATATTACTCAATACGCTTGGTAACAAACAATTTACTGGTGCAATAAAATTAAGTCCTAAGGTCTGTAAGGCTGAAGCCCCAGTTAAACATTGATATGCATAAGCCTCTTTTGAGGTGGTTACGAACATATTAGCCCCTGCCGTATTCGACGAGTAATTACTTCCTGGCACTTCAAAATACTCCCCTTCGTTTATTGTGGCTATAGCTGTAATTGAACCATTAACGAAAATTTCTGTGTTATTTTGCGTAGCAATAATGATAGGAAATTCTGTTTCGTTATTTGAAGCTCCGTTACCACGAATAAAAACATACTCCCTTCCTAAAACATTTTCCGGTACGGGTTGGTCTATTGCAGCATCTCGAGCTGGGGAACTACTATTAACTCCCACATTAAGACCACCATTACTAATTACGATTTTCTTATTTGATTTTATTGAAGCCCCTAACCAACCATCAATATTAGCCGTAGTCTGGTTTTTGGCTGCCTCTAAAACATAGGATTGACCAGCGTTTAATGTAATCTGGATGGCATCTGCCGTAATCCCACCTTGGCTTGCACCTAATCTAAATTCACAATTGGTGTCGTAACCAAAAATATCTACAATAGTATTATCCTCGGTTGCCATAATGCCCAAGGTAGTATTAAGGTTAGCGTTATTGGCTCTATTGGGAATGCCTCCCCATTTAAAACTGGTTCCTGCAGCAGCTCTACCTTTAGAAGTAAGAGAAGTTGCTTGAGACCCTGAACGTCCTCTATAATTGACATAAAATTTTTCGCCTCCTGGTGCTTCAAAACGAAGACCACTGTTACTTAAGACAATTCCTGTATTGGCTTCATCAACAAGACTTATATTATTATCTCCATCCGAAACGTCATATTGTCCAGACAATGTATTTGATATAGATAAGTTTGCTACGGGTGTAATAGCCGTTCCTTGGTATACATTAACAGTAAATGCAACACTCTCTGGTGTAGAAAGATAAAACGCTTGTTGTACAACTGCTTGGTTGTTTGAAACTTGTTTTAATGGCGGCAGGTAATGAACATCACTTAATTGGGCTGCTAGTTTGGTTGTTCCAAAAATGAGTGCCACTAAAAGAACGAGCACATAACGTCCAGAATTACGATTTACAATTGTGGTTGGGGTAACTTTCTTCATACTTAAAATAATGGTTTGTGTTTTAGTATCTATCCCGAAGTGTATCGGTATTCTTTCTAGTCTTATTCCTTTAGATGATTAAAAGTACCAGACTTTTCAATTTATATATGGGTCCTTCTTATACTTTAGAACCCTTTATTTGGTTTGGTCACTATCCTTTTCAATGTTCACAAGGAAAATGATAATGAACTGGGTTTGGATTTTACGGAGTTAAATCCTTAATGCACCGACTTGATTAGGGAGGGGTTGGGGGAAAAAACAATATATCACAAATACTTTAAAGTAAAAGTAGAGGAATTGCATAAAATCAGCAAAAGTTTGTTGTCAACGACCAAAAAGGATAGACGAGTTAAGGCAGTTTTGTAGTTGAATTAGTTACTCAAACTATTTTTTTAATTAAAAAGGGAGCAATTAGATATAATAGATTATTAATAGCACCGTCATGGTTATTCAAAACTTGAGAATAGTATTTTAAAAAGTTGATTATTGCATTCAAAACTTTATCAACAATATCCTGAACTAAAGTCCAAATACGTGGGTGTTATTTTTTACTATTGATTGCAGACGGGATAGTTAATAATATTTGTAACATCCCTGCAAACCAGACGATTACAATTTAAAGAAATGAATACGAAAGCATTGATTGTTAAGATGTAGTTTACTTACAAGCAAGTGTGTAGAATAAAGCTTATTATGCATACCTTGTTCATTACCAAACAAGTAGGATAGCGTATCGAGAGGAATAAGCCTCCAAAAAGACGGAACTAAAATTTTAGTAAAGGCGGGCTACCATTTTTATCAACAACTTTAGTTTTTGCAACTATTTTCCGATAGTTTGCCCTGTAATGCCTTCAAAAATTAAATAGTAAGCAAACATAATAACAAACAAAATGTAACTTTTTGCACCATTTGATGGAAAAATCAAAAGGACAACGAACCATAACACGTATAGTATAAATACAGCTATCAAATAATTTGTAAGTCTAGTACCTTTATCTATTTTTTCATAAAAATAATAGTAGCGCTATTTTATTTGCTATGTATATCTTTTTCAAAATAAAGATAAATGTAGAGTGCATAGCCAAATTTAGAGGTGTCTGTGGAAGCAAGACGATAGCCTTTTTTAGCATATTCATCTAGTTTTAACTGAATATCAGCTTTAGAATCTTTCGAGATATGGTATTTATCTAAAGTTAGCTTTGAGTAATAAATTAAGGTTTCTACTTTATATTCCTTCATAATGTATGGAGTTTTTTACTACTAGGTTGTTGATTACTTAAAGAGGTATTAGGAAACTTACCTTAAAATACTTTTATATTTCGCCGAATCATTAAGCAGTTCAGTTGCTGTTAAAATGGCTTCATCGTGACTTAAATAATATACAAATAAACCTTCTTCATAAAAATAACGTTTTACAATTTCATCTTCGAGTTGCTTTACAATTTCTTTTTTAGACTTGTCTAAACCGGTAATTTTGTTGGCATTTATTTCGGCCAATAAGCTTCTGTATTTTTCTTGTACATTGGCTTCTAACAGCTCGCTACCGTTTAAAGTCATAGCCTTATTTAAGGCTTTTTCTGTTTCTGTTTCAAAAGAAAAACCAGAGCTTTTTATATAACTTTTAAAACTCTCAAAATTGGTGTCTGAAAACGTGAAATTATTCACATCTGCCACTTTATTTTTATAGTAGAATTCTGTTGCAAAGTCAAAAATGGCATTTTCCCTTAATAAAGCCGTGGTTAGGGTATTTGTTTTAAGTGCTGTAATTTCTACGTCGGGCAACACACCACCACCATCTTGTACTTTTCGACCGTTTCGGGTTTTAAAATCTTGAATGTCCGTCGTTTTAATAGCTTTTCCTGAAGCGTCTCTCTTGGTATAATCTAGCGACTGAATACAGCGACCCGAAGGGGTAAAATACCTTGAAATGGTTACTTTTAGTTGTGTACCGTAGGTTAATTTTAAGGGACGTTGCACTAATCCTTTTCCAAAACTACGGGCACCCATCACTACAGCGCGGTCTAAATCTTGCAAACTACCTGAAACAATTTCACTTGCCGAAGCACTGCTGCCATTCACTAAAACCACTAAAGGAATTTCGGTATCTACCGGGTTATTTTTGGTTTTATATTCAGCATTAAATTTTTTGACTTTCGATTTTGTGGTGACAATAAGTTCGCCTTTTGGCACAAAAATGTTAGTCACATTAATGGCCTCTGAAAGTAAACCTCCAGGGTTGCCGCGAAGGTCTAGTATTATTTTTTCAGCCCCATCATTCTTTAAAGAAATTAAAGCTGCTTTGGTTTGTTCTGAGGCTTTTTGGTTGAATTTAGACAAGACAATATAGCCTGTTTTTTCGTTCACCATTTTATAAAAAGGCACGGCGTCAACCTCAATGGCTTCTCTGGTTATGGTTGTTGTTGCTGTAGCTCCTTGTCTTTTGTAGGTAACTTCTACGCTTGTATTATTCGCTCCTTTTAAAAGCTCGGTCGCATTTTCTTCAAAATCACTTACTAGAATATCGCCAATTTTAATAATTTCGTCCCCTGCTTTGAGTCCTGCTTTGTCTGCTGGATAGTTTTTATAGGGTTCTACAACCAATAATTTATCTTTATAAGCACGCATAATGGCGCCTATGCCAGAATATTCGCCTGCATTATTAATTTTATACGCTTCTACATCTTGTTCGTTTAAAAAACGCGTATAAGGATCTAAATCTTCAAGCATATTTTTAATCGCTGTATCCATCAATTCTGCAGGATTGGTTTCATCTACATAATTCATGTTTAGCTCCTTAAAAAGCGTTGTAAAAATTTCGATCTGCTTGGCAATTTCGAAAAAATCGCTCTTAAAACTACTTCCCACCACCACAAAAACAAGGGCTAAAGTGGGAATGATGATTTTCTTTTTTAATATATTTTTCATTTAAAAAATGTTTTTTAGGTTATATGTTTAGGAGTTTAGATTTGAATGTTTTGCCATTTATTACTGACAATAGAAAACCATCAACTAATCTTTTATCTACCCTCTATTTCCTATTTTCCCCTTAAATTTAAGAAGCAAGCCCACCATCGATTTATGAATTTGCTCTGATTCTGGCATTTCGTTTCCAAGATACATAATTAACAACGCATAGTTCGCTGGGCTATTGTCAAAAAGTATGGCTTTGTTTAACCGATACGCCTCTCGTAATTGTCTTTTAATTCGATTTCTTTTTACAGCACTTTTAAATTTGCGTTTTGAAACCGTAACGCCTGCTTTTATGGCAAGGTCTTGCGTGGCATCTGTTTGAACATACACCATTCGTAACGGAAATTGCGTTACGCTTTTACCTTCTGCAAATAGGATTTCAAAAAGCTTTTTGCTTTTAAGCTTTTCTGCTCTTGAATAGGTAAAATTAGGTTTATCTTCCAACTAGATGTTTTAAATCAGCATTAAATAACAAAGATACATTTTCAAATAATAGCAAATCATGAAAATTATTTTTCAGCTAAGAGTCAAAACCGCTTAGCTAATAGAGTAAAGAAACAAGATTATTACATAAATAAAAAAACCAAGAAACAAGATTTTGTCCCTTGGGTTTTAAAATTAGTCTAGTGCTTAAAGCCTAAAGCATATAGCCTTTAGCTTTTTATTTTTCCATCAACCGACAACTAATAACCGAGAACTAATTACTCCTTCTGCCAGGTATTATTTTCAGCATTTACATCCGCCATTAGTTGCGATGGGTCTATCATAATTGCCTTTACAGATGTTAAAGGTTTTTTGATAGTTATCTCGTAGCTTGGGTTTGTCCAAGGCCAATCGGCAACAACGGTTCTTACTAAATTAGGGTATGGGTTTTCTTTTTCGCCACGCATCATTCTAAGCGGTGCATAGAAGGTTTCTTGAGTACCATCTTCATAGACCACTAAAAGATCTATAGGCATTGGCATTTGCCCTATGCGTTCTAAGGTGATTTTGGTGTTCTGACCAACAGCAACTACCGTTTTAATGCCGTAATCTATGGTATTGGTAGTTCTTGTCCAATCGTTTAAATACCACTCTAATTCCATTCCTGAAACCTTTTCTGCGCTTCTTTTAATATCATTAGGGGTTGGGTGTTTGAATTTAAAATCTTCAAAATATTTTTTAATGGTTTCCATTAACTTATCCTGTCCGATAACATAGCCCAATTGCGATAAGAATATTTCTCCTTTGCTGTATGCTGAGATGCTATAAGGTGTGTTTTCTGCATACCTATCAGCGTGCGTAGTTTGTGGTTGTTCTTTACCCGATTTTGCTAAATAATTGTAGCCTCTATAGGCACCTTCAAACGGATTGTCTTTTTTTCCAGGCATATATTCGTTCATATATAAACTAGAAATAAAAGAGGTAAAACCTTCATCCATCCACTCGTGTTTAGCTTCGTTAGTGGCTAAAATATGCTGAAACCAAGAGTGTGCTAACTCGTGCGCAGTAACGCCTACTAAACTCCCAAATTTACGCTCGCCCGTAATTAAGGTTCCCATGGCATACTCCATACCACCGTCGCCACCTTGAATTACTGAGTATTGCTCGTAAGGATATTTTCCGATGTTTTTTCCATAGAAATCCATCATTTCAGCTGTTTTTGGCTGTAGATTTTTCCAGTTTTCAGCAATTTCAGGCTTATTTTTATATAGAAAGTGAAGCATCGGTCCGTTTTCTACTTTTAAGGTATCGTGTACATAGTCTGGATCAGCAGCCCACATAAAATCGTGCACCATTGGTGCTTTAAAATGCCACGTAAGGGTTTTACCTTTTTGCTTGTTTACTTTAGAGCCAGCAGCTTCGTAACCATGCCCGATGTCTTGCGGATTTTGTAAATACCCTGTTCCGCCTACTACATAATCTTTATCAAGGGTCAGTTTTACATCAAAATCGCCCCAAACACCATGAAATTCACGTGCGATATAAGGATCAGCATGCCAACCTTCAAAATCGTATTCTGCTAGTTTTGGATACCATTGCGTCATGGAAAGCGCAACACCTTCAGCACTATTACGACCAGATCTTCTAATTTGCAAAGGTACTTGCCCATTAAAAGACATCTCGAAAGTTGCTTTACCTCCGGCAGGGATAGGCTCGGCAAGCGTTACTACTAAAACCGTACCTTCTTCGTTAAAAGTAACCGACTTTCCGTTTTGGGTAAGTGAGTTTACCTTTAAATAGCCTATTTCGTTTGGTTGTAGCGTAGCGATTCTACTTTTGTCACCATTCATCATTCTTTTATCAGGATCTACAATTGTCTGTAATCGCATATCCATTTCGCTACCGGGTTGAAAGGCATTAAAATATAAATGATAATATACCCTATTTAGCTGTTCTGGTGAGTTGTTGGTATAGACTAGTTTTTGTGTGCCTGTGTATTGGTATGTTTTTACATCCATGTTCACATCCATAGTATAATCAACATGCTGTTGCCAATAACTAGTGCTTTGCCCCGTAGCCATACTAAAAGAAAGAGCGATTAAAATTGATAGAAATACTTTTTTCATTTTGAATAAATTTATTTAATAATGTGTCTAAAGTCGAATGTCTAAGGTCAAAAGATGATTATTGAATTTACTATCAACTACTGACTAGTTTTAGATTAAAGAAAAGAGAGAAAAAGATGATTTGCTTTTTTTCTTCTCTTTGCTCTTCTGTCCATATACTCTTTCCTATTTATATTTTTAAGTCCTTTTTGATAATTATTTTCTTTAATTTTTGAGGACTACCAACTACATGTTAAATTACAACTTTACTTTTCCTGCTGAAACTTGGTCGGCAAGAATAAGTGCATTATAGGCATTAGCCATTTTTCCTGATTTTGATAAGGTATTAAAATTACTAGAAAC
>JANQTG010000014.1 GCA_030731855.1 Cellulophaga sp.
ATAAAGTAAAAATGCCATTTACAGTTTCGTAAATGGCATTTTTTAGTATAGAAATAAAATTGATTATATACTTCTAAATTCTAGGTAAATCTCCTTCTCCTTTTAAAGGTAGACTAGAAGGCGTTTGCATTAAGTACGTATCAATATGATGTGCAGCTTGCCTACCTTCTGATATTGCCCAAACAATTAAGGATTGACCTCTTCTTTGATCGCCTGCAACAAAAACACCCGGTACATTTGTCATATAATCCTTCGCTGATGCTTTAATGTTTGTTCTTGGATCAGCTTCTAGTCCTAATTGTTCTGCTATGGTCATTTCTGAACCCGTAAAACCTAATGCAAGTAAGGCTAGTTCACATTTCCATTCCTTTTCCGTACCCTCAACTTCTTTTAAAGTAGGTCGTTGTCCTGGATTTTTAATCCATTCTACCTCTGAGGTTATCAATCCTTTTAAATTACCATCTTTATCTCCTATGAATTTTTTAGTAGAAATACTAAAAAAACGTTCGGCGCCTTCTTTGTGAGAAGAACTTGTTCTTAAACGCATAGGCCAAAAGGGCCAAGGTTGGTCATCTGGACGATTTGGAGTTCCTTTTGACATAATTTCAAAATTAGAAACAGAGGTGGCTCCGTGTCTAAATGAAGTTCCAATACAATCTGAACCTGTGTCTCCTCCTCCTATGACTACAACGTCTTTACCAGTAGCTTTTATTTCTTCGCCTAAATCTTTTAGTCCATCAACGCGTTTGTTATTCTGAGCCAAGAAATCCATAGCTTGGACTACCCCTTTCAAATCTGAACCTTCAATAGGTAAATTTCTTCTGATAGTAGCTCCTCCGCAAAGAACAATCGCATCAAAATCTTTTTTTAAAACGTCTGCTTTGATATCTTTTCCAATATGAACCCCTGTTTTGAAAATAATACCTTCTTCTTTTAATACTTCAATTCTGCGATCTATTACGTTTTTTTCCATTTTAAAATCAGGAATACCATAACGTAATAAGCCACCTACTTTTTGGTCTCTTTCGAAAACAGTTACTAAATGACCCGCTCTATTCAATTGTTGAGCAGCTGCTAATCCGGAAGGTCCAGAGCCTACTACAGCTATTGTTTTACCAGTTCTTTTGGCTGGCGGTTGGGCTTTTACCCATCCGTTCTCAAAAGCTTTTTCAACAATATTTTTTTCTATATTTTCTATAGATACAGGGTCTTCATTTATTCCTAACACACAAGCTTCCTCGCAAGGAGCAGGGCATAAACGACCTGTAAATTCTGGAAAATTGTTAGTAGAATGCAAAATTGTTGCAGCTTTTTCCCATTTTCCTTTAAATACGGCATCATTAAAATCAGGAATCAAATTCCCTAATGGGCATCCGCTATGGCAAAATGGAATTCCACAATCCATGCAGCGTGCACCTTGATTTTTCATTTCTTTTTCATCCAACGGAATCGTAAACTCCTTATAGTTTTTAAGGCGTTCTTCTACTGGTGCGTATTCTTCAACTTTTCTATCGAATTCTAAAAATCCTGTTATCTTTCCCATGTTTTCGATTTATATAGTTTGTAATTTTTCGTTTTCTAAGCGAATTAGTGCTTGTTTGTATTCTTCTGGGAATATCTTTATAAATTTAGGTAGCGATTCTTCCCATTTTTCTAATATTCTTTGTGCTAACGGACTTAGTGTGGCGTTATAATGGTTTTCTATCAACGCTCTTAATTCTGCAATGTCTTTGTCTTCATCAACAGGAAGTAGGTTTAAAGCGATTTTATTACAATTTCTTTCAAAAGTTTTCTTTTCATCAAAAATGTATGCAATACCACCACTCATACCAGCACCAAAGTTTCGACCAACTTCTCCTAAAATTACAGCAATACCACCCGTCATATATTCACATCCGTGATCTCCAATACCTTCAACAACTGCTTTTGCTCCAGAATTTCGAACACAAAAACGTTCGCCAGCTTTACCATTAATATAGGCTTCTCCTGATGTTGCCCCGTACAAAGTAACGTTACCTGTAATAACATTATCCTCTGGCTTAAAAGTTGCTTTCTCTGGAACTTTTATAATTAATTTTGCGCCAGATAATCCTTTGCCTAGGTAATCGTTCGTATTTCCGTTAACGATCATAGTAATTCCTTTGGTACTAAATGCTCCAAAACTTTGACCTGCGGATCCGGTAAAATTCAGTTTTAATGTATTTTCTGGTAATCCTTCGGCGCCGTAAATTTTAGAAATTTCATTACTCATGATAGCTCCAACCGCTCTGTTTAAATTATTGATTGGATAATCGATACTCATTTTTTCTTTTCTAAATAGTGCAGGGTGTGCTTGTGCAATAATATCAAACTCAATAGATTTTTCAATATGATGTTCTTGTTTTTGGGTATTATAAAACTTGGTTCCTGCAGGCACATCAACTTTATATAAAATAGGAGTTAAATCAATACCAGCGGCTTTATAATGATCTATGGCTTTATTACGATCTAACTTTTGCACCTGGCCTACCATCTCATTTACAGTTCTAAAACCTAATTGAGCCATTATTTCTCGTAATTCTTGCGCTACAAAATACATGTAGTTAACTACGTGTTCTGGCTTTCCTTTAAACTTTTTACGTAATTCTGGGTTTTGAGTGGCAATACCTACAGGGCACGTATTTAAGTGACATACACGCATCATAATACAGCCAGAAGCTACTAAAGGAGCGGTTGCAAATCCAAATTCTTCAGCACCTAATAAACACGCAACGGCTACATCACGACCTGTTTTTAATTGTCCATCGCATTCTAAAACAATTCTATTTCTTAAGTCATTTAAAACTAAAGTTTGTTGTGCTTCAGCAACTCCAAGCTCCCAAGGCAAACCTGCATGTTTTAATGAAGTTAAAGGAGATGCTCCGGTGCCACCATCAAAGCCTGAAATAAGAATAACATCAGCCTTCGCTTTTGAAACTCCTGCAGCTACAGTGCCAACGCCCACTTCAGATACTAATTTTACATTTATTCTAGCTTCTCTATTGGCAGATTTTAAATCATATATCAATTGAGATAAATCTTCAATAGAATAAATATCGTGATGCGGTGGTGGAGAAATTAATCCTACGTAAGGTGTAGAATTTCTTGTTTTCGCAATAGAAGGATTCACTTTTGCACCAGGTAATTGTCCGCCTTCTCCAGGCTTAGCACCCTGTGCCATTTTAATCTGAATTTCTTGTGCGCTGGTTAAATAGTTTGATGTAACACCAAATCTACCAGAAGCCACTTGCTTAATGGCGCTATTTTTCCAATCACCTGTGGCATTTTTATAAAAACGATCTGCATCTTCTCCACCTTCACCAGAATTACTTTTTCCACCAATTCGGTTCATAGCAACCGCTAAATTTTCATGCGCTTCTTTACTTATTGAACCATATGACATGGCACCCGTTTTAAAACGTTTTACAATTTCAGTCCATGGCTCTACTTCATCTAATGGAATAGGATCGTAATTAGAGAATTCAAACAAACCTCTAATGGTCATTAGGCTTTTAGATTGTTCGTTAACCATAGTTGCAAATTCTTTGTAAGAATCTGGTTCATTATTACGCACAGATTGCTGTAATTTGGCAATAGAAAGTGGATTAAACATATGCTTTTCACCATCTCTTCTCCAACGGTATTCACCACCAATTTCTAAATCTAAATCAGCTGCTACTTCAGTTTTATTGAAGGCGTTTTTATGACGTTTAGCGATTTCTTTTTCTATTTCATAAAGTCCAATTCCTTCGATTCTAGTAACCGTATTTGGGAAATATTTTTCTACTACTTTAGTGTTAATTCCGATACATTCGAAGAGTTGAGAACCTCTATATGAGTTAAGGGTAGAAATACCGATTTTGTTCATCACTTTCAAAATACCCTTACCAACTGCTTTATTATAATTTGCTATCGCTTTGTCCGCGCTGTAATCGGTAATATTGTTTTCTATAATTTGTTCATGAATAATTTCGTTGACCAAATAGGGGTTTATCGCACTAGCTCCAAAACCGAACAGGAGTGCAAAATGATGTACTTCTCTTGGTTCCGCAGATTCGATAATAACGCTTAAATTAGAACGTTTTTTAAGTCTTTGTAAACCACTATTTACATAAGAGCACGCTAACACGGCAGGAATAGGTGCCAGATCTTCGCTTACATTTCTATCAGATAAAATAATGATATTAGTACCTTCATCTATGGCTTTAGAGGCTTGGTTTAACATAACTTCTAAGGCATCTTCAAGACCATTATTTCCTTTATTTACTTCATACAGTATAGGAATTTCGGTTACTTTATAATCAGGACTAGCATCATAATTTTTTATTTTATCTAAATCTTCTTTAGAAATCACAGGGTTTTGAATTTTTAATTTTCGACAATGTAATTCAGAAATATCAAAAATATTGTGATCACTACCTAGGGTTAAACTTATATCGGTTATTAGTTCTTCTCGAATACCATCTAATGGCGGATTGGTAACTTGCGCAAACAGTTGTTTAAAGTAGTTATAAATCAATTGCGGACGTTCTGATAAAATAGCAATTGGGGTATCACTACCCATAGATCCTAAGGGTTCGATACCTTTTTCACCCATTGGTAAAATAATGGTATTGATGTCTTCAAGAGTATACCCAAAGGCTGCTTTTCTTTTTTCTAAAGAAGCTTCATTTAAGAATAATGGGCAATCGTTGTATGGAATATCCTTTAAGTGTACTAGATTTTTATCTAACCATTTTTTATACGGATGTCTTTGAGCTATTTCTTCTTTTATTTCTTCATCATTAATAATACGGCCTTCTTCCATATTTACTAAGAACATTTTACCTGGCTCTAACCTGCCATGTAATTCTACATTTTCTGGAGCGATATCTACAACACCAACTTCCGAAGACATAATTACATATCCATCTTTAGTTACCGAGTAACGTGATGGTCTTAGTCCGTTACGATCTAAAACTGCACCAATATAATTACCATCTGTAAAAGGAATAGATGCCGGGCCGTCCCAAGGTTCTGATAAGCACGAGTTGTATTCATAGAATGCTCGTTTTGCTTCTGACATATCAGGATTTTTTTCCCATGCTTCTGGAACAAGCATCATCATAACTTCAGGTAAAGATCTGCCAGTCATTAATAATAATTCTACCACCATATCCATGGTTGCAGAATCAGATTTTCCAGGAAGTATTACAGGAAGTATGTTTTTTATTTCGTCTCCGAACAAATCACTTTTTAGTAATTCTTCACGAGAACGCATACGGGTAACATTACCTCTTAAGGTGTTTATTTCTCCGTTATGGCACATGTATCTAAAAGGTTGTGCTAAATCCCACGTCGGAAAAGTGTTGGTAGAAAAACGTTGGTGCACTAATGCTAATCTTGTAACAACTCTGTCGTCCATTAAATCTTTATAATAAAGACTTATATCTTCGGGCATTAAAAGACCTTTAAAAATAATTATTTTAGTAGATAAGCTAGGAACGTAAAAGAAATCACTCTCTGATAATTTAGAATTAATTACAGTATGTTCAGTAACTTTTCTGGCGATGTATAATTTTAAATTAAAATCGAAAAAAGTTTGATCATCATTTTCTTTGGCTACGAAAATTTGTTTAACGAAAGGTTCTGTTTCCATGGCTATTCTGCCAGGTATAGATCTATTCACAGGAACATTTCTCCATCCTAATAATTGTAAGCCTTGTTTTTTTATATTTTCTTCAAAAACAGAAATACAAAAATCTCTTTGATTTTGTTTTTGAGGTAAAAAAATGTTTCCTGTAGCATAATTTCCAGCACTAGGTAATTCAAAACTACATTCAGCTTGAAAGAAATCGTGAGGAATATCGATTAAAATCCCTGCACCATCACCTGTTTTTCCATCAGAACTCACTGCTCCTCTGTGTTCAAGTTTTTCTAATATCTCAAGGGCTTTATGAATAATATCGTTAGACTTTTTACCTTTAAGACTACATATAAATCCTGCGCCACAGTTATCATGTTCAAATTCCGGTAGATATAATCCTTGTTTTTTCAGTCCCATAAAGTATTGTTTTTTCTCAAAAATACCTTATTTATTGCGTTTTTTATAGTTTTTTTATCAAAATATAGTAATAAAAGAAGCGTTTTAAATAAAATGTTAAAAATAATTCATTATTAATTTTTTGATGCTTTTATATTGTCATATTAATAATTAGCAACCATATAATGGCATTAATTTGGAAAGATTAGGGGGCTAGTGCTATAAAAAGGACTTTTTTGAAAATAAAAATCTATTTTTAGGAGGGGTTTGGTATATAAATAAAAAGTTAAACACAAAAATACCCCTAAAATTTAGGGGTATGTATTGGAAAATTATTATTTTTTATTGATTAATGATACTTCTCGATATCACAATTTTCTGTATTTCTGAGGTTCCTTCATAAATTTGAGTGATTTTAGCATCGCGCATTAAACGTTCTACATGATAATCTTTTACAAATCCGTTTCCGCCAAAAATTTGTACCGCTTCAACCGTTGTTTCCATCGCAACTTTAGAAGCGTATAGTTTTGCCATAGCTCCCGATAGGTCGTAATTTTTACCATTGTCTTTATCAAGTGCTGATTTATACACTAATAAACGAGCAGCTTCGATTTCGGTATGCATATCGGCTAATTTAAAAGCAATAGCTTGGTGGTTACATATTTCGGTACCAAAAGCTTTACGCTCTTTAGAATACTTCAAAGCCATTTCATAGGCTCCAGCGGCTATCCCTAAAGCTTGTGCGGCAATACCAATTCTTCCGCCACTTAAAGTTTTCATGGCAAATTTAAAACCAAAACCATCTTCGCCTATTCTATTTTCCTTTGCAACTTTAACATCATTAAAGATTAGGGAGTGTGTATCGCTTCCTCTAATACCTAATTTATTTTCTTTAGGGCCAATTTCAAAGCCAGGCATTCCTTTTTCTAATATAAAAGCGTTAATACCTTTATGTTTTTTGTCGATGTCGGTTTGGGCGATAACTAAATAAATTTCCGCAGAACTTCCGCTGGTAATCCAATTTTTAGTACCATTTATAATGTAGTGATCTCCTTTGTCTATGGCAGTTGTTTTCTGCGAGGTAGCATCGCTTCCGGCCTCTGGTTCAGAAAGACAAAATGCTCCTATAACCTCTCCTGATGCTAAACGTGTTAAGTATTTTTCTTTTTGCGCTTCAGTTCCAAAAGTATCTAATCCCCAACAAACTAAAGAGTTATTTACAGAAACTACAACAGATGTAGAAGCATCAATTTTCGACAATTCTTCCATAGCTAAAACGTACGACATGGTATCTAAACCGCTTCCGCCATATTTAGGGTCTACCATCATTCCCATAAAGCCAAGTTCTCCTAATTTTTTAATTTGTTCTTTAGGAAATCTTTGTTCGTCATCTCTTTCAATTACGCCTGGTAATAATTCGTTCTGAGCAAAATCTCTAGCGGCTTGCTGAATCATTAATTGCTCTTCTGATAATGTAAAATCCATATAAATTATGATATAATTAAAAAACTTAGGCAAATATAATTCAATATTATCATATAATTAATGAACAGTAGTGATTTTAAAGAATATTTCAATCAAGAAAAAACTAAAAAATAATAGGTACTTTTTTTATAAACCCTTTTATTCCATTTCATTATTTTTATATTTGTTGCCTATATCTTTATCAATACTATTTTTGATTATGCGACAACACTAACCCTAAGGGGTGCTATTCTATACTAACTTCGATACCTTGCTAAAGCACAATTAGTTTTGTCAAATTAATTTAATAAATAAATTACGTGAAAGATTTACTTAATAAGTACGAAAATAAAATTCCAGAAATAGTTTTTCATTGGAAAGATTCAGAAACAGAAGCAGAAGGTTGGGTGGTTATCAACTCACTTCGTGGCGGAGCTGCTGGTGGAGGAACAAGAATGAGGGAAGGCTTAGA
Organism: Cellulophaga sp.; assembly: GCA_030731855.1. GTDB lineage: Bacteria > Bacteroidota > Bacteroidia > Flavobacteriales > Flavobacteriaceae > Cellulophaga. The sequence goes on from JANQTG010000014.1 coordinate 7,977, forward strand.
TGTTAACGAAGTTTTATCGTTAGCAAAAACAATGGAAGTAAAGTTTACGGTTTCTGGCCCTCCGATTGGTGGCGCCAAATCAGGTATTAATTTTAATCCTAAAGATCCAAGAAAAAAAGGTGTTTTAGAGCGTTGGTACCATGCGGTAGCTCCTTTGTTAAAAAGTTACTACGGAACGGGAGGCGATTTAAATGTAGATGAAATTCATGAAGTAATTCCAATTACAGAAGATGCCGGAGTCTGGCATCCGCAAGAAGGCGTCTTTAACGGGCATTTTAAACCTACCGAAGCAGACAAAATAAATAGAATAGGACAATTAAGGCTTGGTGTTATAAAAGTTTTAGAAGGTAGTAATTACTCTCCTGATACTTCTAGGAAATACACTGTGGCGGATATGATTACTGGTTATGGTGTTGCAGAAGCCGTGAAACATTATTATGATATTTTTGGTGGTACAGTAGTCGGTAAAAAAGCAATTGTTCAGGGTTTTGGAAATGTAGGTGCTGCTGCTGCTTTTTACTTGTCGAAAATGGGCGCCAAGGTAGTTGGTATTATAGATAGGGTAGGCGGAGTACTGAATGAAGACGGATTTACTTTTGAAGAAATTGTCGCTTTGTACAGAAATAAAGATGGTAATACCTTAGTTTCGAATAAAATGATTCCGTTTGATGAAATAAACGAACTTATTTGGGATCTTAATGCCGAGATATTTGCACCTTGTGCGGCATCGCGCTTAGTCACTAAAGAACAAATTACCAAAATGATTTCAACAGGTTTAGAGGTCATAAGCTGTGGAGCAAATGTTCCTTTTGCTGATAAAGAAATATTTTTTGGGCCTATTATGGAGTATACTGATGAAAGAGTAAGTCTTATTCCTGATTTTATATCTAATTGCGGAATGGCACGAGTTTTCGCCTATTTTATGGAAGGTCGCGTGGCCATGGATGACGAACTAATATTTAATGACACCTCAAATACCATTCGAAATGCAATTTTGAATATCTTTAACCAAAATTCTACAAAACTAAATATTAGTAAAACAGCTTTTGAAATAGCATTAAAACAGTTAATTTAAACTAAATCAATTTATGGAAACCATTATTATAATTGTATTTGTATTAGGCTATTTAGCCATAACCTTAGAGCATAACCTAAAAATAGATAAACTTATTCCTGCTTTGGCTATGATGGCTTTGCTTTGGGCGATCATTGCTTTGGCGCACATGCCAGTTTTTGAAATTATACCAGGAATTGGTAAAGAGTCTCACCATTTAGATGGAGTTTTGTTGCATCATTTAGGAAAGACCGCTGAAATTTTAGTCTTTTTATTAGGAGCAATGACTATTGTTGAGATTATTGATTATTTCGATGGCTTCGCTACCATAAAGGGATATATAAAAACAAAAAAGAAAACAAAACTACTTTGGATAGTTTCTACTTTAGCATTTATACTATCAGCGATAATTGATAATTTAACGGCGACAATAGTATTAATTACCATTCTTCAAAAACTTATTAAAGAGCGCGAGTTACGGTTGTGGTTTGCAGGTATAATTATTATTGCCGCAAATGCAGGAGGTGCATGGTCGCCAATAGGAGACGTAACTACTACCATGTTATGGATTGCCAATAAAGTTACCGCATTAGTACTCGTTGAGCATGTTTTAATACCTTCAATTTTTTGTTATGCAATTCCAACATTTATTGCTTCAAGAATGAGTGTTTTTAAAGGAAGTGTAGAATCGGATGCTTCAGATAACGACAAACCTAAATCTAAATATGCAGCTACTATGTTTTATTTAGGTTTAGGAGCTATTATTTTTGTACCTATATTTAAATCAGTAACTCATTTGCCTCCTTATGTGGGGATGATGTTATCATTGGCATTTGTTGCGGCTTTTGCGGAAATCTACAGTAGTGCTAAATTTAATATTACAACTATTGATGGCGGAGAAAGTGAATCCGCTGCGCATCATAGCCCAGTTCATCATTCCTTATCAAAAATAGAATTACCAAGTATTCTTTTCTTTTTAGGAATTTTAATGGCTGTTGCTGCATTAGAATCTTTAGGAATGTTATTCGATTTTGCAGGGGTATTAGACTCAAGCGTTCCAGCTTTGGGAACAGAATTAAATTCAACTAAAATTTCAGATTTAGTCGTTGTATTATTAGGAGCAGGTTCTGCTGTCATTGATAACGTGCCTTTAGTTGCAGCAAGTATCGGAATGTTTCAAATTGGTATCGATGAACCTGCTTGGCATTTTATAGCATACTCAGCTGGAACTGGTGGAAGCATGTTGATTATTGGATCAGCGGCTGGCGTAGTAGCTATGGGAATGGAAAAGATTGATTTCTTTTGGTATTTTAAAAATATTGCATGGTTAGCGCTTATAGGGTTTTTATCGGGAGCAGCTGTATTTGTATTAATGAGAAATTTTATTCTTAACGTATAATTTAATCGATAAAACTCCGTTATCAATACAACTTAAATAAAATTACTATATGTTATTGTTTCAAGACCTTGTGAATGAAGCTCAGTTAGTAGAACCTATAATTGAGGAGAAAACACTGTCTATAATTGATTTAATAGTTGATGGTGGTATGGGAAGTATCATCATTATCTCGGTATTATTTGTGATGCTTTTTGTGGCATTGTATATTTATTTTGAACGCTTGTTTGCGATTAAAGCGGCCTCAAAAATCGATGCAAATTTTATGAATCAAATTCGCGATCATGTCACTAATGGAAAACTGGAAGCTGCAAAATTACTTTGCGCACAAACAGATTCTCCTGTTGCTCGTTTAACCGAAAAAGGAATTTCACGTATTGGCAAACCTCTTGACGATATCAATACTGCTATAGAAAATGCAGGTACCCTAGAAGTTTATAAGTTAGAAAAAAATGTAAGTATTTTAGCAACGGTTGCGGGGGCTGCGCCAATGATTGGGTTTTTAGGAACTGTAATTGGAATGATTTTAGCATTTCACCAAATGGCATCAAGTGGCGGACAAGCAGAAATGGGTTCTTTGGCATCGGGTATTTATACGGCAATGACCACTACTGTTGCAGGTTTAATTGTCGGAATTATTGCCTATATCGGTTACAATCATTTAGTAAATAGAACAGATAAGGTAGTGCATAAAATGGAAGCGAACGCTGTTGATTTCTTAGATTTATTAAATGAACCACTTTAATTTCATCGAACTAAAAAAATAAAAAGATGAAACTAAAAGGTAGAAATAAAGTGAGTCCAGATTTTAGCATGTCGTCGATGACAGATATTGTTTTTCTGTTATTGGTATTTTTTATGCTAACATCTAACTCACCCAATGCATTAGATTTGTTATTACCTAAAGCAAAAGGGAAGTCGACTAACACACAAAATGTTTCTGTAAGTATTAATAAGGATTTACAATACTTTGTTAATAATCAGGAAATTAACGGAGAATATATTGAAATTGAACTAAAAAAAGCATTAGAAGGACAAGAGAACCCTACTATAATTCTTAGAGCAGAAGAAAGCGTAGCCATTAAAGAAGCTGTAAATGTGATGGACATTGCCAATAAGAATAATTATAAGGTAATTTTGGCGGTGCGCCCCAATTAATGTCATTACTAGACACAAAACACAAGAAAAAATCATTCACACTTACAACTATTTTGTTAAGTGCAATACTTGTTTTGCTTTTTTATATAGGTTTAACCTATTTAGACCCGCCTATTGAAAAAGGTATCGCGATCAATTTTGGAACTACCGAATTTGGTAGTGGCAATGTACAACCCAAAGAAAAAATAAAATCAGAACCTTTAGATAAACCAATTACGCCTCCTACCGAACAGGAGAAGGTAGAAGAAGTGAAGCCACAAGAAGTGGCTGCTAAAGAACAGGCTTCAGAAAAAGTAATCACGCAAGAAAGCGAAGAATCTATTGTAATTAAACAACAAAAGGAAGCCAAACGCAAAGCGGATGCTGTTGCAAAAGCAGCTAAAGCCGAATCAGATAAAGTAGAACGAGAGAAAAAAGAAGCACAAGAAAAAGCCCAAAAAGAACAAGACGCTAAGAAAAGAAAATTAGACGAATTAATGGGCGGACTAAACAAATCTGATGGTTCTGCAAGTGGAAGCGAAGGTAATGACAATAAAGCTGGTGATAAAGGAAACCCAAACGGAGATCCTTATGCAACAAGTTACTACGGAGCGCCAGGTTCTGGCAATGGCGGAACTAGTGGCTACGGATTAAATGGAAGAAGTTTAGTGGGTAATAATTCAGTACAGCAAGATTGTAACGAAGAAGGCCGAGTTGTCGTCAAAATCGTTGTAGATAGATCAGGTAAAGTAATTAGTGCTACCCCTGGTGTAAAAGGCACCACAAATACTAACCCTTGTTTAATGAAGCCAGCCGAGCTCACAGCACGTTCGCATACATGGAAACCAGATGCAAATGCACCAAGTCAACAAGTTGGTTTTGTCGTTATCAATTTTAAATTACGAGAGTAATTATGACGTATAAAGAGGTTTTGGGTTGGATGTTCGCTCAGCTCCCCATGTACCAACAAAAAGGAGTTTCAGCCCATTCTGGTAAATTAGACGCTATCATTTCTTTTGCTTCATATCTTCAAAATCCTGAAAAAAAAATTAAAACAATACATGTAGCGGGCACTAATGGTAAAGGTTCAAGCAGCCACATGATCGCCTCTATTTTGCAAGAAGCAGGTTATTCTGTTGGCTTGTACACCTCTCCTCATTTAAAAGATTTCCGAGAACGCATTAAAATTAATGGACAACCAATTTCCAAAAAAAAGGTTGTTAACTTTATAACGACCAATTATGAGTACCTTCAAAAGAATAAACTTTCTTTTTTTGAGATGACCGTTGGCATGGCGTTCGATTATTTTGCTAGGCAAAAAGTAGATATTGCCGTCGTAGAAGTCGGTTTAGGAGGGCGTTTAGATTCTACTAATATTATACTACCAGAAGTTTCTTTGATAACTAATATTGGTTTCGACCATGTTGATATTTTGGGCGATACCCTCGAGAAAATAGCCTTTGAAAAAGCAGGGATAATAAAGAAAAATGTTCCTGTGGTTATAAGTGAAACACAAGTAGAAACCGCTCCAGTTTTTAAGGAAATTGCGTTCAAAAATAATACGGAGATTTTATTTGCTGATCAAATAGCTTCCAGTAAAAACAATTATCCCACGACATTATTAGGGGATTATCAAACTAAAAACACTAAAGGTGTTTTAGGCGTATTTAAAGTCTTAAAAGGTTTTACCGTAAGTGAGCAAAATATTAAAGACGGACTTTTAAATGTTGTAAAAAATACGGCTTTACTTGGGCGTTGGCAGGTACTGTCTGAAAATCCTAAAGTAGTTTGCGATACTGCGCACAACGCAGAGGGGTTAAAGCTTGCGTTACAACAGGTACAAAAGCAAAAGTTTGAAACTTTGCATATAGTATTAGGTTTTGTAAAAGATAAAGACCTGAAGGCTATTTTGCCATTATTTCCGAAAAATGCGAATTATTATTTTTGTAAACCAGCATTAGAAAGAGGTTTAAATGAAGAAATTCTTAAAGAACAGTTTTTGTCATTTGGAGTATTAGGTAATTCATATAGTTCTGTAAATAAAGCTTTTAAAGCTGCGTTGAAAAATTCAAACCCTAATGATTTTATTTACATTGGCGGTAGTACATTTGTGGTTGCAGAAGTTATTTAAAATATTTTATTTTTTTCTTTTGTGATGTCAAAAACTATCCTATATTTGCACTCGCTTAGCAAAACAACGTTTAGCAAATCGGGCTCTTAGCTCAGTTGGTTTAGAGCACCTGCCTTACAAGCAGGGGGTCGTAGGTTCGAATCCTACAGGGCCCACAGTAGTAAAAAAGCTTCCAAGAAATTGGGAGCTTTTTTATTTTATTCTGTCTTGAAAAGGCACTTCCATTAGGAACAAGGAATGGATCAAGGATCATGACCAATTGTTGTGTTTAAGCAAATATTGGATCAAGTCCAAAAGTTGTGGGATTTAGCGGGTTTAGAATTCAGCTGCTATTTTGTGTACTAGTGTTAGAAGTTATTCGTTTATAGTTAAAAAAAAAGAAATTTATACAACTTTAAGCGAGCCTAAAATCATTTAAATGCAATATGTTGCACCTATTTAGATTAACTTATATAACTTTGAATGTATATTATTTTGAATAAAATTTGTAAAATTGCCGTAAACTAATAATAGTTTCTAATGAAAATATTTTCTTATATTAAAATTGATGAAAATTCAAGAATTCCGAAATACCGACAAATTGTGGATGCCATTATTCACAATATTTCATCTGGTAATTTCAGAATTGATGAAAAAATTCCATCCATTAACAGTTTTAGTGAGGAATATTTATTATCTAGGGACACGGTAGAAAAGGCCTATAATATTCTCAAGGAACGTAAGATAATATCTTCAATACGCGGTAAGGGTTATTATATAACTAGAACAAAGTTGCTATCTAAATTGAATGTTTTAATTTTAATAAACAAGCCTAGCTCGTATAAAATTAGAATTTACAATTCGTTTATAAATAGCATGGGTAATAATGCGCATGTAGATCTGTTTATATACCATTGTAACGAGACACTTTTTCTTAATTTAATAGATAAGTATGCAAATGCATATGATTATTACATTATTATGCCTCATTTTAAAAATGAAGCTTTACAGCATATTAGCAGTTCTGATGAAATTCTTAAATCTGTAAATAAACTTCCCAAAGATAGGTTAATAATAGTAGATAATGAACTTGGTTTTTCAAATACTGTTTCAAGGGTTTATCAAGATTTTGAAAATGATATTTATAACGCTTTGAATCAGGGGCTACTTAAAATAAAAAAATATGAAAAATTAATTTTGGTATATCCTACGAGTTCTGTGTATCCCTATCCGAAAAGAATACTACATGGATTCAGAAAGTTTTGTAGCGAACATAGTTTAGATTTTGAAATTATAGATGAAGTTTTTGAAGATATTGTACTAAAAAAAGGCGATTTATTTATTACTATTGAAGAACTGGATTTGGTGAATTTAGTAAATCAAATACGTCGTGATGAATGGAAAATTGGAGAGGATATTGGTGTCATTTCGTATAATGAAACTCCCTTAAAAGAGCTTTTGGGAATTACTGTTATTTCAACCGACTTCAAAGCCATGGGGGAAACTGTGGCTGAAATGATTTTAGAAAATAAAAAAGGGGTAGTTAAAAATCCGTTCCATTTTATTGATAGAGATTCTTTGTAAAAGTTGTTTTAAACTTTGTCAAGAGGACCTAAAAAAGGTTCTAAGCATTATTATAAAATAATAATATGGTAGAACCTTTTAAAAACTAACTCTCAATTTAACTAACTCTATTGATATGGCAATTTACTTCTTAAAGTTTTTAATTCTATCCTGCACTGTACTGTATTTTTTTATTTCTTTTTAAAAATACGGGCACCCTCTGAATACATTTTATTTGATGTTGAGGTAGGCTCTTTGCACAGTAAATTTGATCTTCATCCATATCTTAGTGGCGCTAGTCTCACTAAAAGTATGTAAACCTTTCTAACAATAACTATTTTAACGCTACTACAATTTTAGTTTCTCCAGGGACTAATTTTATATAGCCAAAGGCGGTATTTATAGGCGCATCATTTACGTAAACTGCCGTTGCAGTACTATCAAAATAAAATTCGCCTACCATGTTGGGAGGTAGGGTAACTGCATAATGCTTCTCGTTTTCTGTTTGTTTAAATTCCCCTTTTATAGCTCCTTTAATAGTAGGCACCATGATAGCACTGTTGGCTAATATGCTCATTTGTGGTTGTATTTTTACCAAACCATAACCAGCAGTTTTCGGTTGTATTCCCCATAGACCTCTCGGTACGATATTCGCAGGAACAGCACCCCAAGCGTGATTGTAATCGCCGTTTACTTTATATTTCATATCCCAAGCTTCTAAGGTGATGGTAGAACCTATTTTAATCATATTATACCAACTCCGGTCATGGGTTGCGGTCATTAATTCTAAGGCATAATTTTCTTCCCCTGCCTTGTAAAGTGCTTCCATAAGATATTGCGCTCCATATACACTACAAGCCATTCCTCTAGATTTTATGTGCGTAATTACCGTTTCTAAATGTTCTTCGGGAACCAAGTCAAATGCTAGTGGAAACATATTAGCGTGCAAGGATGCATGTTCGGTTCCTATACCATCCACATAGTATCCCTTTTCTTTGTTAAACAACTGGTCGTTTATCGATTTTTTAACATGGGCTGCTCTAAGTTCAAAATCCAGTTCTTCGGTAGGTTTATTCAAAATACCCGCAAATTCAGCCATGATTTTCATATTGTGATAGTAAAAGGCGTTGACCACAGTATTGATTCGGGTAAATACATATTGATCTTGTTCACCGCGTTGGTATCTTTTTATACCTCCAAAATTATTAGATTCTGGTGGCCAATCTACAATATCTCGTAACCTGCTGCTAGTATCTGGAAAACCTAAGCTAGCCATTAAATCGTCATTGTGGTTAGGAGAACTAATACTAATAAACCCATCTTCCACTTCCAAGGCCATTAGTGTTTTTGCTTTTAGACGCTCGTAATATTTTTCAATAAGCTCTGTATTTCCAGTAAACATATAATCTTGGTAGAGCATCATAGCAACATGCAACTGCCATTCGGTAGGCCAAGTAGGCATACTTTCAAAAAAGTATTCTATGGTTTTACGCGCAATGGCAAATTCATTGTCTACAGAATAATGACTTAATTGATTTAAATAAGCGTCGGCCTCATAAGGAATTCGTTCTCGATCACCATCTACATAAACACCCGCAAAAGTGGTTGCTTTAATGGAATATTTACAGAGATCCCATACTTGGTTTAAAATAGTATCATTACTAATAAATGAACTGGTGTCGTAATTAAAATAATCAAAATAAGCTTCTTGTATTTGTTTAGAGGGATCTAAGTTTTTGCTTGCGCCTACTATTTCAGCATATCTAAAAGGCATGATAATCGGAAAAGAAGGAGGCATTGGTGTGGCTATAGGCCGCGTATTCTTTGCATCAGGAACGAGTTGTATTTGATAGGAACTTTTTTCTGGACTTACTTTTAACAGTACTTCTTGGAATCGGATAGTGCCCCCTGGATTGCGATCAATAGCGCCATTGAGTAATTTTTCACCTAAGCGAATTGTGAGTGTTTTAGGTTTTTTTGTGGTGTAGTTAATGTTTAGGGTAGCAAAGGCTGCTTTACCAAAATCGATAAAATAACTACCGTCTTTATTTTTTCTGCTATACGTTGGCGAAATATATTCTATTTGATGAAAATTACTGGAGGTGATTTTAGCTCCAAACTTGCCAGTGGTAAATTCTTGATGTTCTGAATAAGGAGATATTATACCATTACTTCCCATACTTCGTACTTTCCAATAATACGTAGTATTTTCTTTTAGGGGATTTCCGCTTAATTCCACGTTAATGGCACTAGGACTCATTACTTTACCGCTGTCCCAAACATCGCCAGAATCTTTATCTAGTACTTGTATCGAAGAAGCTACTAAAATTTGATATCCTTTTTGCATAGCTATCGATTGAGGTACTAACCAAGAAAACTCGGGTTTGCTATCAATAATTTGGATGCTTTTGGGTTCACGAATAAATTCTACTGTTAAGCCTGTTGGAGCATCCGAAGAAAAATTTTGTGCGGTTATTTCGCCTGTAGATAAAAAGCTGCACAATATAAGAACATATAATAGCGTGTGGTAGTAAGACTTTAAAAGTGTTTTCATAAGGGTATAATTTTTTTTACTAGGGTTTAAATTGGGGTGCTAGGCTTGTAATTTTTAAGCTACCTAGAAGCACCAATTACCTTTACAGGTTCATCACTAATTCCGTTCGTTCGGTTTTTTTGTTCTACAAAATAGGGTTGAAAAGTATAACTGGAATTAGCATCCCAAATGGCATTAGTTTGGGGTAAAAATTTCTGTAATTGCACTATGTCTTCTGCATAAGCCTGATCGCTGGCTACATTAGTAAATTCATTGGGATCAGTGGTGTGGTCATACAACTCTTCGGTACCATCTTCATAACGTATATATCTAAATCGAGCAGATTTTATCGCATGGTTATTCATCCCAAAAGTAGTGATAGCCACTGGCGCTTGGTCGGCTTCTGTGGATTGCATGGCAGCTACTAAACTTTTTCCTTCGTTACGATCGTAAGCAGGTAAACCGCACAGTTCAAGAAGCGTTGGGTAAATGGCTAATAATTCGGCAGGTTGGCTGATTTTTTTATTTTTAGGAATGTTAGGACCGGCAAATATTAGGGGCACTTTGGTAGCGCTATTCCATAAAGCATGCTTCGCAAATGTTCCTTTTTCTCCTAATCGGTAGCCATGATCAGACCATAACACAATGACGGTATTGTTAGCATGCTCACTTTTTTCAAGGGCATCTAAAACTCGTCCTAACTCATAATCTACATAACTAATACAGGCTAAATAAGCTTGAATAATTTTAGGCCATTCGCCACTTTCTATGGCCCACTCGGTAGAGGGCATCATGGGTAAATCGTTAATCATTTTAGCAATTGCAGGAACATCATTTAAATCGTCCTTTAAGTAGGGCATAGTTTGTATTTGTTCCAAAGGGTATAAATCGAACCATTTTTGAGGAACATACAAGGGAACATGTACCCGTAAAAAACCAAGTCCCATAAAAAAAGGCTTATCTTGTTTTTTTTCAAGGCGTTCCAATGCCCAGTTCACCATTTGGTGGTCTGGCATTAACGAATCTGCTTCTGGAAAAGGGCCCCAGTCGGTGCTAGTTCTACCGTATTTTTTTCTATCGGCTGTACCAAAGCCATCCCAAGCAAAACGTTCGTCAGGATATGGGCCAAATCCTTTTACGCGTCCACCCGATTCGTCAAAGAGACGGTCTGGAGCATGGTCATGAAATAATTTGCCCATACCCATAGTATAGTATCCATTATTTTTAAAATATTCGGGTAGAAAAGTAATATCTTTTGTGGTTGGATTTTCAGATTTTATTTTATCGTCTGGCACCATGCCGTACATTCCCGTAGTAGAGGGTCTTAAACCTGTCATTAAAGATGCTCTTGAAGGACCACATAGTGGAGCCTGGCAATGGGCATCTGTAAATGAAACCCCCATTTTTGCCAATCGATCAAAATTGGGAGTTTTTGCTGGACCATCTAAACTGCCTAGCATATTGTTTAAATCGTCCACAGCAATAAATAACACATTAGGAGCTTTCTTTTCGGTATTTTCTACTGGTTTTACTTCGGGCTTACAAGCATATAGTAAAAAGGTACAAAGTGAAATTTTAAGACAGCTATTGATGTTCATGTTAGTTTTTTTATTTTTTAGTCATTAATTTTTAATCCAAGAGGCTTCAATTTTATTTTGTAAATCTTTCACTATCTCAGGATATTCCTGGGATAGGTCGGATTGCTCTGTTGGATCTTCGTAAATATTAAATAGTTTTATTTTTTCTTTAGGATTATTTTTTGCGTTTGGCAAGATTAATTTATAAGGATTGGTCATTACCATACGGTGCGTAAGACTGCTTTCAATGGTATTAAAATCATGCGAATAAATCTCACCAAAAAGAGCTTCACGTTCACTAAAAGCTGTTTCATTCAATACATCCACACCATCCATTTCTTTAGGGATTTCCATGTTTAATAGGCCTAAAACGGTAGGAATCATATCTAAACTGCTGGTTAGTGCTGTTAGTTCGCGTTTAGGACTTATTTTACCTGTCCATTTATAGATGATGGGCGTGCGTAATCCATAATCATAGGGAGAACGTTTGGAGTTTTTATCGTAACCAGTATCATTAGGATTTTGCACCCATCCGTTATCACAAACATACACAAAAAGAGTATTGTCTGTAAGTCCTTTATCATCAATATAGTTTATAAGTTCTCCACAGGTTTGATCGAACCATTCCGTCATAGCCCAGTATTTGGCGATGTATTCGGTGGGTGCTTTCGGCAAATACTTTTGTAAAATACTATCCGGTGGCGTATGCGGTGCATGGGGTAAATAAGGTGCATACCACATAAAAAAGGGCTTCTTTTTTTGTAAAGCTACATCTATGTAGCTAAAAAGCGTATCCATTCCTCTACGACCAATTTCTAATCCATAATCCCCATGTCGTCCGCCACGTTCAGGATCACCATGGGTCATTCCATCATCAAAGCCTCCATTGCTATGGTTGCCTAACCACCACTTGCCTGTTTGAAAGGATAAATAACCTTTCTCTTTCAATATTTTAGGCAGGGTTTTTAAGGTATTAAATTGTTCAATTACTGCCTTGTAATTTTCGGCTCTCCAAGAAGATCGCCAATAGGGTCTAATACTGGTGTCGTCGCCTGGTAAAACTCTATCGTTCGCTAAAACCCCATGATTTCTTGGATAAACCCCTGTGATTATCGAAGCTAGCGAAGGTGCACATAACGAAGTTGGTACATAACCACGATCAAAAGTTAAACCCTCCGCAGCTAATTTGTCTAAATGTGGGGTTTTTATTTGGTCATGCCCCATAAACCCATAATCGGTCCAAGCCTGATCATCAGAAAGTATAAAAACAATATTAGGGAGCTGTTCTTCTTCGACCACAGCGGCTATTTCTTTTGGTTTCGTCTCTTTACAAGAGAGGTGTAAAATGGTAATGCTTATCAGTAATAAATGACATAAGTGTTTTTTCATGTTGAATGTCTATAAGGTTTTAAAGTAAGCGTGTTTTTGATTTATAAAATAGTTTAAATTTTTGATAAGAAAACATACGACCCAGGTTGTGCTTCAAGTTCCACAGTTTTGGCGGTATTTTCTATGAGTTTAATTGCTTTAGTATTGCTTATTTTTTGACCATTTACAAGTAGATTTGCCGCATCCGTTGAAGGTATAGAAATTTTAGCACTAGTATTGGGTGGTATAGTTACCTTCAACTCAAAAGTATTATCGGCTATTTTCCAACCAGATGCTATCTTCCCGTATGAACAGTTATAGGATGCCTCTGCTGAGGTTAAGCCACCGCCTGGTCTTGGCGCAATTTGTATTTCCTTATAGCCAGGTTTTAAAGGTGCAATACCCGCAATTCGTTCGTACATCCATTGACCAATCGCGCCGTAGGCATAATGGTTTAGGCTGTTCATCGATTGCGTATTATATCCATCTTGCTTACTGTAGCTATTCCAGCGCTCCCACATGGTGGTGGCGCCTTGATTAATAGGGTAAAACCAAGAAGGATAGGTTTCTTTTAAGAGCATAGTGTACATAAGGTCTAGCTCTCCCATATTATCCAATACTTTTGGTAATAATGGAGTACCTAAAAAACCAGTGCGTAAATGATTGTCTGCCTCTTTTATTTTAGCTAAAAGATGCGTTTTTGCTTTTTCTTCTTTTGCCGCTGATAATAAATCAAAGTCTAAAGCCAGCAAATAGCCTGTTTGAGTACCCAAATTGTTTTTAATACTACCATCTTCGTTAAAAAATTCGTTTTCAAAAGCGTTAGCTATTTTTTTATAAAGTTCATGATATTTTTTGGCGTCTTCGGTTTTGTTTAAAGCCGTTGCTATTTTCCCTGTTAGATGAGCCGCATGTGCATAAAAAGCTGTATTAATTAATTTTCTGGGCGTATCTCCTCTTTTATCATTTTCTACCGTAGGGTAGGGCTGTAGCCAATCGGAAAAAGAATTCATGTTTGAAATATACTCTTGGGCTTCTTTGGTGTGAAAACCTACCCATTTAGTGGCCATATCATAATTTTCTTCAAGAACAGTAATATCTCCTGTTCGTTGATAAATATCCCAAGGGATAATTACAGCCGCATCTCCCCAGCCCGAACTTGCTTTTTGGTTTTGAAGTACATCAGGAATAATAAAAGGGACTAAGCCATCTTCGTGTTCTGACTGAGTTTCGCGCATGCTTTGCAGCCATGCTGTCCAAAACGAGTGCACATCAGCGTTAAAAAGGGCGGTGGGTGCTATTACTTGGGCATCGCCAGTCCAACCTAATCTTTCATCGCGTTGGGGGCAGTCGGTGGGTACATCAAAAAAATTACCTCGCAAACCCCAAACAATATTACTTTGTAACTGATTTAGTTTGGTATGAGAAGAACTAAAAGTTCCATTAGCGTCAAAATCTGAGTATTGAACCACTCCTTTAATCCACTCTAGCTCAGGTTCTTTGGTAGTATCATAACCACTAAGTTCGGCAAATTGAAATCCATGAAAAGTAAATTTGGGAGACCATTTTATAGCACCATCTTTGGCTGCTACATAAAAATTAGTAGATAAGGCAGAGCGGTAATTCTCCGTATAAAATGAACCATCTGGAGCAAGCATTTCTGAAAAACGAATTTTTAGCGTATCGCCTTTTTTCATGGGTACCTGCAATAAGGGAACGCCCACCATATTTTGACCGAAATCAAAAATAACTGTACGGTCGGTTTTTGAAACTATTTTTTTTGCCTCTACTATTATTTTTTCTTTAACTGTATAATGTCTTTTTGGGGCTAAGAGTATTTCTGGATCAAGGGCTTCTTGCTCAACAGCCAGCCAAGAACTATCATCAAAGTTAGCACTGTTCCACTGGGGCATTTCAAGGTTAGCATCATAAGTTTCACCGTCGTATATTCCAGCCAAACGTATAGGGCCATTGGTGCTGCCTTTCCATGTATTATCTGAAACAATCATTTTTTTAGTGCCATCTTTTAATTCAATTTCTAGTTGAACAAGTACTTTTGGAGAGGCAAAATTATCATACACCGATTTTCCTCGGCTTATTCTGCCAGCGTGCCATCCAGAGGCTACTTCCAATGCCAAGCTGTTTGGTCCAGAAGTTAATAGGTCCGTAACATCATAGGTAAGTGTTTCTATTCGCTTATTATAGGGTGTCCATCCTGGGGGCATTACATCTGTACTTACGTCTTTGGCATTGATATACACGTCAAAAACTCCTTTAGCGGTACTGTAAAGTCTGGCAGAAACTACATCTTCGGGCAGTTCAAACGTTTTTCGTATATACTGTGGTCTGTGCATTAAAAAATCACGAACACCCTTGATACTGTCTTTTGCGGTATCCAATCCAATCCATTGTCCTTTCCAGTCGTCGTTTTGTAAGAGGCCTAATTCAAAATGAGCAATTTCGCTCCACGCAGAAGCTTCTTTATGTTCATCCCAATATTGTATTTGCCAATATACTTTTTGTCTAGAGTTTAGTTTTTGTCCTTCATAGTGGACGAAAATGGAATTATTGGATGTAATTTTTCCACTCTCCCAAAGATCTGGTTTCTGATTTAAAAGCTCAGGGGTGCTCGCTACTTTAAGGGAATAAGCAGTTTGCGATTGTATTTCTTCAGGAAGTTTCCAAGAAAACGTGGGCGTGGCATCATAAAAACCTAAAGGATTTACAAAGCCTTCACTTATGGATAATTCAATGGGCGCAGCAATATCTTTTTGCGGACTACAGCTTCCAAAGCTAATTATAAGAAGGAAGATAGAGGTATAGCGGACTAATTTTTTCTTAAACATACAATAGACTTTTATTTAGAAGTTATAAAATTTAATTTTTTTCTTTGGGTTAAATAAGGATTATGAACTAACACTTATACTTAGCTCTACACTATCTGTATTTTCTAAAAAGTAGGCTATCATAGGAACTGCTTCTGCCCCAGGTACCATATTAAAAACTCTTTCTTTTTTGGTTTCTTTGATGACTAAGGGAACATTAGCTACAATTTGAACCAAACCTTCAGGTTTTTGAATAGTAATGGTGTAAGGATTAATTTGATTTACTTTTTCTCCTGTAGGCGATATCACAGGAAAAACAAAAGCCGTTTTTTGAGTCAGCGGTTGTGCCGTTTGTACTTTAATCTGTAAACTTTTAGCGGAACAGTGATAGTCGATGTTAAAATCAGAAGCCGTTTTTTCTACAAGTTCATTGTTTTCATTCTTCAGCCTTGTTTGCGCCGATATTTTCAAAACATCGGCACTTTCCTCCGAACTTAACGTAGCTTCTCTATCAAAAAGGTTGGAGTACCATTGCCCCTCACTGTACGTTTCTACCCGAGGGGTTAAAGGAAAATCTTCGTCGGGATTTGGTTGTTGGTTATATACTTCTACCATTTTATAGATGGCCATACTTGCGGCGACTAATAAGCCAAGCTTGGTATGATAAAGCATAGATAAGGCACCACCCGTGGCCTGGCGGTAATCACCGTCTTTATAAATAGCATCATAGGCAGTTACCGTTCCTCGCCAATCACCCGAAGCAAAAAGTGTGGTGTCAATGTCTTTATAATGTTGAATGCCTTGTGCTACAGTTCTAGGGAGTGGGGTGTCCGTATTAATATTTGGAAGTTGCTCCCAATGATCTAAAAGTGCTGCTAGCGGTTTGGCATGTTCAAAAGTATGATGCACACAGGGTTTTATATCGTGTGTTACATAATTTGGACCTCCATGCAATAAGCCATTGTGCGTACAACGTTGTAGTAATTCTGTATTTTTTATGGCCGCTGTTCCAAAAGCTGGGTTATACTTAGCCATCATTCCAAAAGCAGGTTGACTACCATCGCAGGTACGACTGCCCCAATACGTCCATTTATACATGCGAGTACCCCAACCATTGTCCCAGCCCCCATCGGGTAGCATAAAGGCTAGATGGGTGTTTAAGGATTTTTGTAAGATATCTAATAATTCGGTATCTTTTTCATACAATGCATACAGCACCAAGCTGTTTAAAGATTCTTCTACATTATATCCAAGATCTACGCCATAGAGTCCTTTTTTGCTGCGTTTGTGCGCAGTTGGTTTCACTTCGCCAAACAAAAAAGTATTGTTTTCTGTAAAGTAAGCTTTAACATCTTTTGCTAATTTTTTACTTTGCGTAAGATATTCGGGCTTTTTTAAAACACGTCCTAATAAGTGTAAGGCATAAATAGTGGTAGCACCATAATTTACATTGGTCGTGTCTATAGCAGGAAATCGGCGGTACACAAAATCTGCTGCTTTCTCTAAACGGTCTGTCCATTTTTTTAGACGATCTGCGTCTAATAAATCACCATGATAATGAAGGGCTTCCGCTAAAGAAATCGCACCAAAAACGGTAATTCCGTTCCAAGATTTTGGATCCAAAGTGTTGGTCCAACTTCCATCTGGGTTGGTAACGTTAGCACTCCATTCAAAAAGCGCTATTCCTGCCTCTAAATATTTTTGTTCCCCAGTACTTTTTGCCAAATAAAAAAATGGATAAACGGCATCCATACTTCGAGCATGAATTTCATCGCAGGCAGGACAAGTTAACATGCCGTGAATTTTCGAATTGGAAGGGTCTATAACTTGAACAGCCATCATCCCATCACACCATTCTTTTAATAAGTTTTCAACCAGCGTTTTATAGGCTAGGGAATGAGTTTCTTTAGGTATTTCTGTGCAGGAATTGAACCAAAAACTAAGAGGTAAGGTGGAAGCCAAGCTGCCTAAAGTGGTACGATGGATGAAATCTTTACGATTCATAGAGCAAATTCAGTTAAAAGTTCAAAGTATAAAATATCGCACAAGCTAGCTTTTTTTAAAATGTCTAGTATCCTGTACTATACTGATGTTGTCTTGCCTTGCCGTTTCTGGAGGTTTTGATGAAAGTAGTAGTAGATTTTTCCGATTTTTAGGGAATAACCACTTACCGTCAACAGCAACTGAAGGTGGTTGGAATGAAAATGTTAGACGCCACAATTATGTTTTCAACAACGGTGTGGGTCATTTTCTGCAAGAAATAGTAAGATTTCAACCCTATGTGTTTTATTCTAATTTACCCCTTGAATAAAGAGAATTGCAGAAAGAAGCAAGATGGTGTATTTAACATAGTTTCAGTTAGTTATAAAACCTTCGGTATAATTAAAAAATACCGGAGGTTTTTTTATTTCAAAAAGCAACAACTAGGCTGTCTCTTGTTTCACTTTTAAAAGGAACAAACTTACGACATAATAGTAGGTATCGTATTTCTGAAAATAAATTTAAGCAAAGATCAGAATAGTATGGTTTAGTTAGTTTAGTAAAGTAATCCCTTTTAAACGAAAGTTTAAAGGGGATTTTCTTTAAGCCTCATGGATAATTAAAATTCTAAAAAAAATTTAGGAAAGAAGTAAAATTAGGTATTGGAGGAGGTCTATCTTAAAATATTGGTTTTGAACTTAAGCTATCTGATGCTCTGGAGAACTTTGAGAAGCCACCAATTTTTAGAGTATATAATTATCAATCAAATAAAAAATATGATTAAAAATAATTGGATTATAAATAAATTTATACCTTTCCATGATGGTACAGGATAGTTAGATATTGATAATAATTAATTTTGGTGCACTTAAAACTCACTTAATACTTAAAAATACAATCGATTGTATTTTTTCTAAACCAATTTTAAAAAGTTATTTATGGTTACACATGAGCATTTAAACATGAAAAAAATCCTACAGAAACCAATACAAATTTTGGGTAGGTCAAAGTCCTTATTAGTGGTCTTTGTTTTCTTTTTGTCCATATCCGCTATGGCACAAAAAACGATTACGGGTACTATTTTAGATGAAAATGGCACACCCATACCAGCGGTAAATGTGTTGCAGAAGGGAACTACCAATGGAACCGCCGCCGATTTTGACGGTAATTTTTCGATTACCCTAGTGGCAGGAGAAAATGCCTTGATTTTTTCGTCTATAGGTTTTAAGACCAACGAACTGGCTCTTGGCGCTGCTACTAACATAAACGTAACGCTGGTGGAAGACTCCGAGCAGTTGCAAGAAGTAGTGGTGATTGGATTTCAAAAAGTAGAACGGGAAAAAGTATTGGGTTCTACGGTTGGTGTAAGTTCTGAATCTTTACAACAAGCTGCGCCAGTTGATCTTTTACAAGGTATTCAAGG
>JANQTG010000015.1 GCA_030731855.1 Cellulophaga sp.
GTTCTTCCGATACGGTGCATATAGTTTTCAGGATAATTAGGCGTATCGAAATTGATTACATGCGTAATTTTGTCTAAATCTAAACCACGAGCCATAACATCTGTAGTGACTAAAATTCTGTTTTTACCTTCATCAAACTGGCGAATAGATCGCATTCTGTAATTTTGGGTTTTGTTAGAATGTATCACACAAGTTTCATTGGCAAAAGCGACTTCCATTTCTTCAAAAACTACATCGGCATTCTTTTTATTGGCTACAAAAATTAATACTTTTTTATAAACGTCTTTATCTTTCAACAACTGAAGTAGTAAATTTACTTTTGTGTAAAAATTAGGAACAGCATACGAGGTTTGTGCGATGTTTTCTAGAGGAGTACCACTAACCGCCATCGACACTTTTTCCGGTACTGTAAAAAAATCATTAATTAAATCATCTACATCTGTTGTCATCGTTGCTGAAAACATAATATTTTGTCGTTTGGCAGGTAGCAATTCGAATATATTTGTTAATTGAAAACGAAAACCTAAATCTAGCATTACATCAACTTCATCAATTACTAATTTTTTTATCTCTTTTAATTTAACCGCTTTTGACAGGGCTAAATCATACAATCGACCAGGAGTTGCCACCAAAATATCAGTACCTTGAGCACACGATTGTTTTTGGGTATTCATATTAGTGCCACCATAAACACCTAAAACCCGAACATTAATGTACTTAGCATAACTTTCGATATTTTCTACTACTTGTATGACAAGTTCTCTCGTAGGTACTAAAACCAATATTCTAGGGTGAATTTGCTTTGAAAACGTAAGCTCATGCAATAAAGGCAACATATATGCCATTGTTTTACCCGTACCTGTTTGAGCAATACCAACAATATCTTTACCAGATAAAACCACTGGATAAGCCGCTTTTTGAATCGGAGTAGGTTCTGTAAAACCTAAATCTTCAATAGCGTAGATTAACTGTTTTTTTAAATTAAAATCTTCAAAAGAATTCATGGATAATCACTTTAATGTGGTGCAAAGGTAGGGTATTCTAACTTTTTAAAATCAGAAGTATTTTCTGATCTGCGATAAATTATAGACTAAAGTCTAAATCATAAACTTTCAAAAGCAAATTATTCTTGTAAATTTACATTTTACTATTATTAATTATGACTAAAACCGAATTTACAGCACAATTACACCCTACTTTAAAAAAATATTTTGGTTATGATACGTTTCGTCCGCAACAAGAAGAAATTATTACTTCGGTTTTAGAAAAAAAAGATGGATTGGTCATAATGCCTACTGGAGGTGGTAAATCCGTTTGTTTTCAAGTGCCTTCACTTATTTTTTCGAAGACAACTTTGGTAATCTCACCACTTATTGCTTTAATGAAAGATCAGGTTGATGGATGTAACGCCAACGGAATTGCCGCGGCATATTTTAATAGTAGCCAGTCTTCTGATGCGCATCAAGAAATCATTGAACGAGTTACAAAGCACGACTTAAAATTACTCTATGTAGCGCCCGAAAGTATCGCATCACTAGCCAATATTATCAATGAAAACTATATAAGTTGTAT
>JANQTG010000016.1 GCA_030731855.1 Cellulophaga sp.
TTCATAATGGTTAATTTCGGTTTTTATACCGTAATACGTAGTGTCTTTTGTAATAACACCATTTCCTGCCCAACCTTGTTCATACACTTCTTTTTGAATAGGATGTGTTGGCGATGCTGCCCCAAGTACATACATAATTAAGGCTTCATTGTAGCCACCTACTGGAAAGTTCATTTCCCAGCCAAAATTGGGAGACCAATGCCAATACAAGGTATTTTCTCCTTTGGTGTACCAGGTAAAATCTACTTCTTCCCAAAGCTTTTGGATACGAGCTCTCAAACTATTTTCTCTCGGGTTGTCTTGGTCAAAATATTCTTTAGCGGTGAGTAAACCTTGCAGTAAAAAAGCGGTTTCTACTAAATCACCTCCATCGTCTTTTTTACTAAAGGCTTTTGCTTTTCCAGAAGGTTCTAACCAATGTGGCCAAACCCCATAAAAACGATCTGCTTTTTCTAGAAAACTAATGCTTTTTTCATAGCGCTCTAAAGCCTCTTCTCTGGTGATAAAACCGCGCTCTATACCCACTAAAATAGCCATCAATCCAAAACCAGAACCACCAATAGTAACAATATCTCTATCGTTAGATGGATATACATTATCTAAATGGATGCGTTCTCTTGCCAAACCTGAAATAGGTTCTGCACCTTCCCAAAAATAATTAAAGGTTTGCTTTTGGAGCGTATCCATCAACTGATCATCCGTGATGTTTTGAATTTCAGCTATCTCAGAAGTTGGAGCACTCTTATTAGTCTTGCGACTATTGCACCCCTCAACAACAAGCACAATAGCCACAACAACTAAACTCAAAACTAACTTCACTAAATTTTTCATGGGTAATTAGGATAAACAAATTACTATCAGCATATAGATTTTAAATTAAAGCTACCTAAAAAGTAAAAATAACTCGAAGAGTAATATACTTTTTAGATAGCTTTAAAAGTTTTATTTTAATACTCTTTAATTGGCGTTCATTATTGCCATGATCTCCTCTTGTGAAAGTACTTTATTGTATAATGCCAGTTCATCCATATCACTTAAGTCCGATCTATGGTTAAAGATTAAATAAAGAGGAGCTCCAGACATGATAGACATGGAATCACAACCTGTCCAATCAAGTCCAGTGATATCTCTTTCTGCGCTTAACACCCCATCTAGATAAATAATTACTTTAGTTTGTGAAACAGTAAATGCTACATGTACCCAATCTGAACCATTCGCAAAAACATTCGGTGTAATTGCTGTGCCATTGCCTGTACCGTTACCTACATTGACTCTTAGACTTTGGTTGGCTCCACCTTCTCTGAATACTCTAATTCCGCTATTTCTATTCCCAGGTCGGTCTGGATTTGAAGCATTAGGGTCTGGAGGACTAATGGTTAAAATACCTGCACGGTTCGTACCAGGGTTATTAATTTTATACCAAAAAGTACCGCTAATTTCATTGCCTAATAAACCTGCCGTAGGGAATGTTACATACGCATCGTCAGCTCCTGAATATGCCCCAACACCAACTTTTGCATTTGTTGTAAAGCTTGGGCTTCCTACTACGTTTGCATCAGTTTTACTTATTGCTTCTAAAAAATTATTATCAAAAGACATTTTAAATGATTGACTACTTACAGCGATTATCTCTGTAATATCCTCTGGTTCTAAAACCTTATTAAAAAATCTTAATTCATCTAAACCACTAAAGTCTGATAAATGATTAAATATTAAATATCTTGGCGCCCCTGACATAATAGACATTACATCGCAACCTGTCCAATCTAAACCAGTAATATCTCTCTCTGCAGAAAGTGCTCCATCTAAGTAAATACTAGCTTTAGATTGTGAAATTGAAAATGCCACATGTACCCAATCTGAATCGTTTGTTAATACATTTGGCGTTATGGCAGTACCATTACCAGTACCATTTCCTACACTTAGCCTTAGGCTTTGGTTGGCACCACCTTCTCTAAAAAGACGAATTCCAAAATTTCTATTTCCGGGCCTATCAGGATTAGATGCATTTGGATCTGGCGCACTAATCGTTAAAATACCTGCTCTATTTTGTCCAGGATTATCCATTTTATACCAAAATGATGCACTAAATTCACTACTCAAAAGTCCGGCTGTTGGGAAGGTTAAATAAGAATCGGCGGCACCTTTGTAACCTTGACCAACAACACCTGATTCAAATCCGGGCGTACCTACTTCTATTGCACCATTCCCACTTATTGCTTCTGAAAAATCTCCATCAAAAGCCATGTAGAATGATTCACCGCTAAAAAGTGGAAGATACGGAGGCGTATCCTTTTTTTCAAATGTGGTAGTTTGCGTAGCAACAACATCATTGATATCGGTAACCGTAATTGTAACGGTATGAAAACCAGTGGCTACCTCTACAGTTAAATCATCTACAACTACAAGTTTAGAATTTGCAAAATTATTAATGTTTGCTATTTCCGTATCGTCTAAAACTACTGTGATATTAGCAATGCCGAGATCGTCTTCCACTTGAAAATTAATGGTTATCGAGGCCAAGGATTCGCTTGAGCGAATGACCGTAGCTCCACTAGGACTTGGCGTATTAAGTGTAATTACTGGCCCATCGTAAAGAAAATCACTAAATTCTGGTCTCTCTAAGTCCTGACAAGCAAAAGAAAAAATTGCTAGTAGCGCCAAACCTAAATATTTTAAAGTTTTATTTTTCATCTTATGTATACTTTATATATTAATAATTAGGGTTTTGAACAATAACGCCACCTGATTGATCAATAGCATCTTGAGGAATTGGGAAAAACTCGTGCTTAGGTAAGTAGCCCAAAGTTCCTAATACGGAAGAAGCATCGCCCCAACGAACTAAATCATAAAATCTATATTCTTCTAGGGCTAACTCCACGCGTCTTTCTTGCTTAATAGCATCTCTGATAGATGACTGCCCTGAAGCATTTGTATTTGGTAAACCAGCTCTTGAACGAATACTATTTATAAAATCTAATATTTCGCCTTGTGAAGCTGCACCCGACTCGTTACCAGCTTCGGCAGCCATAAGAAGCACATCGGCATATCTAAAAATCTTGATATTTTCCCATCTATTCCCATTTATTGCTAAACCTGCACGAACACTATTCATGGTATATGCCTTTTTATTCCAATATTGTTGTGCTAATGGTGGAAAGCCAGGCAGTACACCGCTCCCAAAACCACCATCATCTTGACCTGATTCTAATATGGTATTTGTTCTTCTGGCATCGCCAGCTTCAAAAGCGTTTACAAGATTTTCTGTAGGAGTATTAAAGCCCCAACCTAAATTCCATACGCCTGTACCTCTAACCCCTTGAGAAATAAAATAATTGCTATTAAATGAATCTCCATTTTCAGTTACGGTTTGTTGAATTTCAAATATAGATTCTACGCCATTGTTACCGCCTCTTTCAAATAAGTTAACTAAACTAGGGTCTAGGCTATAAACACCAGAATCGATAACTTCTTTACTTTTAGCATACGCATTAACCCAATCATTTTGGTGTAAATATACTCTTGCTAGTAGTGATTTAGCAAAACCAGAACTTGCCCTTCCTGGAAAACCATTCCACGAAATCGGTAAACTTTGTTCTGCAATAATTAAATCATCTAGGATAAATTTTTCAATATCGGCAATAGAAGATTTTGGTGCAAATGCATCGGAGGGCACATCAATAGTTACTGTAATTATGGGAACTTCACCGTAGTCTCTTCTCAGCTCAAAATACATTAAGGCTCTAATGGCTCTTGCTTCGGCATCATTAATTAAACTTCCTTGGTCTGTGTCTCCGGCTTCAGCGATATTGTTGATGACTTCGTTACAAGCGAAAATAACTTCATAATGACCATTCCACCAAGTGTTATTTAGTCCGCTTGTTGGAATATATTGAAAGTCATTAAAGGTATTTCCAAATGCTGCAGCATCTCCAGGAGTACTTCCTTTTTGAGCATCGTCTGATCGAATGCTTCCAAACCAATATCTTTCCCAGCCACCAACTCTAGTTCTTAAAAGTGAATAGATTCCGAATACTGCGGCTTCTTGCCCTCCAACGCCTAATTCTTCGTTATTGGCTACTTCCCCTAACGGTAATCTGTCTAAAAAATCATCTTGACAAGAAAAGGAAACCAGCATCAAACACAGTAAAGTCCATGTTTTTACTATTTGATTACGTTTTATATTTTTCATATTTTTTTTTTAAAATGTTAAACTTAGACCAAGTGTAGATATTACTGGTATTGGATAACCGCCACCGTCTATACCAAAAGCTGTGGGAGAACCACCTGCTTCTGGAGTAAATCCTGAAACATTTGTCCAGGTATACAAATTTTGAATATTACTAAATATTCTAAATTGTTGCAAGTTCAATTTCGAAAGAATTTTACTTTCTAAATTATAACTTAATTGAATATTTCTAATTCTGAAATAACTACCGTCTTCAATCATATACGTTGAAGGTTGTCTATTATAATCTGTTGAAAACAATCTAGGTTCAAAATTGGACGATCCAGATCCGTTCCATCTATTGGCTCTTTCGGAACGAAAATTAAATTGAGCGAAGGAATTTCCGTTACCCCAATCTCGGTAAACTTCGTTACCATATACACCTTGAAATTCTAAACCTACCGAAAAATTCTTATAATTAAAATTAGTATAAAAACCATAAGTAAAGTCTGGAGTTGGATTACCAATTACCGTTCTATCCGCAGGTGTAATTTCACCATCACCATCAAAATCTCTGAATTTAAGATCTCCTGGGGCATACGTGCCTAAAGTGCTCGGAGGTAATGATGCAATATCTGCATTTGATTGGTACACCCCATCTACAATGTACCCGAAAAAATGCCCAATAGGTTCTCCAGTAATTGTTCTAGAAGCAGTGCCATTGGCGAAAATCGCTGCATCTTCAAAAGTAGATAAGACTCTGTTGTCCACAGTGGTAAGATTACCCCCTATAGAATACGTAAAATTATCATTAACCCTGCCATCCCAAGAAGCTTCAAACTCAAAACCCTTGTTTTCAATTTCTCCAAAATTATCAAAGAAGTTTGCTACCCCTGTATTCACAAAAACTAATAAGTCTTCGGTTTTTCTGGTATAGTAATTAGAGTTAAACATCAATTTATTATCAAACCATCTTGATTCAAAACCAACTTCCCACATGTGCACGGTTTCCCATTGTAAGTTTGGATTTTCCTCGAATCTTTGAATAAAACCAGGAATAACTTCGTTACCAAAAACAGCAGTTGCACCTTGACTTACCCCAGGATAAAATGGATAGTTAGTACCTCCTGGTAAGGCTTGATTTCCTAAAACCCCAACAGAACCTTTTAATTTTAATAAGTTTAGTTTACTATTATCATTATTCATAAAATCTTCTTGAGTCACCAACCAACCTGCACCTAACGACCAAAAATCTTGTGCTCTATTATCTGGCGCTAATTGTGACGTGGCATCTCTACGATAAGAAGCATTTAGTAAATATTTACCATCGTAGTTATACAAGGCTCTTGTTAAAAAAGAAGCAGTAGCTCGGTCTGATTGACTAGAATTAGAAGTCCTTGTGGCAGGATCTCCGTAAGGAAACACATTCAAATACCAAAATCTTGGATTATCTGGAATAGGCCCTGTCGAAGAATTTGGGTCATGTTGAACGCTCCCTGAAATATTTTCATTGTAAACATTTACCGTAGTGAAACCCGTTAACAAATTTAAATCGTGTTTACCAAAAGTGTTTTTATAAGAAAGTAAGTAATCTTGTTGAGAATTAAATGACACACCACTCGATTGGTTTACTCTCGTTATTTGATTTCCATTAAAATTTTCAATTTCATCAGTTTCAGCTACATAAATTGGAACTATAGGCGTATAGGATCTTGATCTAAAATTGTTATAATCTCCAAAAATCGTAGCTTTAAAAGTAAAATTCTTTAAAAAATCAACTTCAGCGAACAGGCTACCTACAAAGCGATACCGTTGTGCTATGGCTTTATTTTTAGTAACTTCTGCTACCAATGCAGGATTACCTATTTGTGGACCTCCAATTTGTATGGGTAATTGATTGTACAAACCATTGAATTCTGGTCTAGCATCCGAATGAAGTGGATTCACAATTGGAGTCGCATTTAAAGCAGATCCAAAACCACCTTGGTTCGGAAGCCTGTCTTGAAGTCCATTTAATGTTACCCCCATTCTAAATTTATCAGTAACATTATATTCATTAGTTAGGTTAAGAGTGATTCTTTGTAAATTTTCTTCTTTAACTAAACCGTCTTCTGAACGATACCCTAAACCAAATGATAGTTTATTTTTTTCTGTGGCGTTCTGTAAGCTTAAGTTGGTTGTTTGCAATAAAGCCGATTTATTGGTTATCCGATCTACCCAATTGGTATCCCCATTAAACTGATCATAAAAAGGAAAAGGAGCTAGACCCTCATTTGCTTGTTGTTCATCATAAAGTTGTCTGAACAAAGATGCATTTGCCAGATCTGGCGCATTGGTCATATTTTTAAATCCAATTGCTGAATTTAAATTTACCGTAAACTCTCCGTTTTTTGCCTTTTTTGTGGTTACAATAATAACCCCATTAGCACCTCTTACACCGAAAATTGCTAATGAAGAAGCATCTTTTAAAACCTCTATAGACTGAATATCGTTTGGATTAACGAAATCGATGTTATCCGCAAAAATTCCATCTACTACAAAAAGTGGACTTACATTATACCTACTGCTAGTTCCTCTAATTCTAATATCAGGACTTTGACCTATACGGCCTGAGTTAACCACACTTAAACCTGCTACTCTACCTTGAATAGATGCTATTGGATTCGTAGCTGGTCGATCAGCGACTTCACTACCTGAAATACTTACAATAGAACCCGTTAGGTCGCGTTTTTTTGCTGTTCCATACCCCACAACCACCACTTCATCTAACGATTGAGCGTCGTCAGATAGCGAAATGTTAATTATAGTTTGATTATTTACAGGCACTTCTTTATTAGCATAACCAATATAGCTAACTACTAATACACCATTTGAAGTAACATTATTTAGCATAAAGTTACCATCAAAATCGGTTTGAGTACCCGACGTTGTACCTTTAAGTACAATAGACGCTCCTGGCAAAGGTTGGCCACTTGAGTCTGTTACTGTTCCTGAGATCGATAATGTGCTTTGCGCAAACAGTAGCGATTGAAACAATAAAAACGAAATCGTCAATATTACATTGCTTATTTTCATAGTTGTTCATTAATTGAGTTAGAATATTGCTAAATTAATAAATAGTATAGTTTATCAACACCGTTTTGGTGTACATAATAACTACATCAGCAGTGTTTAAAGTAAAAACCCTTGTGTTTGTTATTGAAATGCAGTAGTGATATTTTTTATTGAAGTTAAAATTTTAACATAGTGATGTAGTAATGATGTAATTAAATTACCATTAAAAACGCCTATTTAACAATGACTTGAGAGCTACAACGCAATCTTTAAGCTTTTAGTTTGAAGTATTCTTATTTTAAAGTAGCAGTATTAGATTAAAACATTAATCGTCTTAAAACGTAATTAAAAAATTAGATAAATATTCTGTAGTTTCAATATTCAATTTTTTACGAAGACGGTATCGATGAATTTCAACGCCCCTTAATGAAATACCCATTAAAGGAGCAATTTCTTTAGAAGTCAAATTCATTTTAAGATAGGCACATAGTTTTAGATCTTTTGGAGTTAGTTTTGGATACTCTTTCAACAATCGCTCGAAAAAATCTTCATGAAGCTCTTTAAAATTAATTTCAAAACGTTTCCAATCTTCTTTATCATT
>JANQTG010000017.1:0-3673 GCA_030731855.1 Cellulophaga sp.
GCAATGCAATACTAGCCTTACCTGGTTCATCAACAGCCAAGGCCCATTTTTTACCTGTAGCGTTCGATTTTTCTCTCCATTTAAGCACTCTAGGGTGAACATCATCAAATTCAGCTTTACTCAATTGTAACGAAGCTCCTGTTAAGGGCGACTTATCCCCTATAAAATCTTCATAACGATCATCTTTATTAGGAAACGTATGTATTACTAAATGATGCTTATAGGCATCTAAATTGCTTATGTAATTAGCAACTTTTAGCACTTCTTCTGTAGGTTGATTGTTTTCTTCACCCAAATTCCAGTTCATAGAAAGATGATGCCCAAAACGTGCAATTAATTCTCTGTAATACAGTTTCCCTTCCACTCCAAAAACTCCTTTATCCATTAAATGATCGGTTTCGGTTTCGTGGGTTTTAAAGTGTAAAAACATACCTTTTGTCTCTGCATACTCAAAAATACGTTCCCACTGCTCTAATTTTGAAACATCGAACCTTGTTTTATGAAAAAAGGTTTCCCAAGCTTCTTTATTTTTTTTATCGCTAGCATATTTTTCATATTCAACCACAGGTTTTTTTAATAGATAAGGAAAAATATTGCGGTCATCACCATCCACATTAAAAGTCAAAAAAGAAAAGACATTCAATTCTTCACTGGCGAGATAATTGATGGCTCCTAATAAGTTTTTTCCTTTGTCGCCCTTCCATAAAAAAGAAGTAGCCTCCTCTGTAAAATCTTTAGCGTGTGGACTCCAACTTTTTAGAAACCCTAAAGCGTTCGTGGGTGAATCAAAATCTTCAAAACCTAGAAAATTTTCTGGCGCATCTACCCCTAATTTTATAAAATATTTTTCTGTTTCGGCAAATTGCAAATACGATTCACCCACGTAATTTAAGCGCCCTTTTGCTCTGTTATCTACGCCTTTTTTATCTGTTTCAGTAATGGCAAAAGTTCCTGTTTGCCCATCCATAAAACCCGCAGATACTGCGGTATCAGTATTATCTGCAATAGCAATATCTTTTCCTTTTTTAAAAGAAGTAGTATATTTCCATTCTCCAATTTCATCGGGAGTAAACCGTACTTTCCAAATATTACCCTTTTCTGCGCTGGTTTCAGCAGCTTTCCCATCGGTAGCATAAAAACCAGGAATCGTATATGTTCTATCTTTATTCGTAAAGGTAACATCTAGTCTGTATTCTAAAAACGGGTTCTCATCTGACATTTCCGAAGTTTCTGGCCCTTTAAATTTCAAAGTTACTCGGTGCCATTTTTTTAACTCACCATCAATTTCTACTTTGGCTTGTTTCTTGCATGAAAACACCAACAATAAAGTGAGTATACCTAGTAATTTTAAAATATTATTTTTTTTAACTTTCATGATCTGATTATTTTTTTCTTGTCTACTGATAAAAAATAAATTTAGATATTACCATATCGAAAGCAATATACCTTATTGTGGATATAGGAGTATCCTGTAGTGTAGGGTTATCTAGCACTAGTTGGTGTAAATCATTTTAATTATCTTTCACATGTAGGTACAGGACAGTTGATTTCCTTATTTTAGTAATTTTATAAATTAAACTATATAACTTATGAAAATAAAATTTTATCACTTTATCAAATTAAAAACCTTTATGTATACTTTACTAGGATTAATGCTTATTAGTTCCTGTCAAGTAACCAACAAAGATTATCTAACCCCTATTTTTAATGGAGAAAACCTGGAGGGCTGGCATACTATTGGCGGCGAAGCAACCTACAAAGTAGAAAATGGCGAAATTATCGGTACTACGGTTGCAAACACCCCAAATACCTTTTTGGCAACCGATAAAATGTATACTGATTTTATTTTGGAGTTAGATTTTAAAACCGATTCGGTTTCTAACTCAGGCGTTCAAATCAGAAGCA
Organism: Cellulophaga sp.; assembly: GCA_030731855.1. Taxonomy (GTDB): domain Bacteria; phylum Bacteroidota; class Bacteroidia; order Flavobacteriales; family Flavobacteriaceae; genus Cellulophaga. The sequence goes on from JANQTG010000017.1 coordinate 1,906, forward strand.
ATAGTTTTCCTTGGTACCAAGAGGGTCGTGTCCATGGATATCAGGTAGAAATTGATCCCTCAAAACGCGCTTGGAGCGGAGGTATTTATGATGAAGGAAGAAGAAAATGGTTAAATCCGTTAGAAGATAATACCGCTGCACAAAATGCTTACAAACCAAATGACTGGAATCATTACCGAATTGAAGCAATCGGCGATACTATAAAAACCTGGATTAACGATGTGCCTGCCTCGCATATTATTGATGATATGACGGCGGAAGGTTTTATCGCTTTACAAGTACATAGCATTGGTAAAAATGGAAAACCAGATGTGGATATTAAATGGAAAAATATTGAATTTATTACCAAAGATTTAAACAAATATAGCAAAGCATCGCCTTTAGCACCAATCATCACCAAAAATGAATTAACCTATCAAGAGAAAAATGAAGGTTGGGAGCTACTCTGGGATGGAAAAACAACGAATGGCTGGCGCGGTGGAAAACTAGAAAGCTTTCCAGAAAGTGGCTGGGAAATTAAAGATGGTGAACTAACCGTATTAGCTTCTGGCGGTGGAGAGTCAACAGCTGGTGGTGACATTGTAACAGAAAAAATGTACACGAATTTTGAAATGAAAACCGATTTTAAAATTACAGAAGGCGCTAATAGTGGTATCAAATATTATGTTGATACCGAATTAAATAAAGGCGAAGGTTCATCAATAGGTCTAGAATTTCAGATATTGGATGACCAGCGTCATCCTGATGCAAAGTTGGGTAGCCAAGAAGGTAGCAGAACTTTAGGTTCTTTATACGATTTAATCGAAGCTGATAAAAGTAAATATATGTTTCCTATTGGGGAGTGGAATACTGCACATATTATATCAAAAAATAACAAAGTAGAGCATTGGCTTAATGGTGTGAAAATTTTAGAATATGAGCGTGGAAGTGACGATTTTCTAAAGTTAGTTAGTGAGAGTAAATATAAAGACTGGCCTAATTTCGGACTCTTAGAAAAAGGAAATATTCTATTACAAGATCATGGTGATTTGGTATCTTTTAAAAATATAAAAATTAAAACTTATGAGTAAAGAAAATAGTAGAAGAAATTTTGTAAAAAAATCTGCCTTAGCAGGTCTGGGTTTAGTAAGTGCGTCTTCTATGGGTATGAGTGCTAAAAGTTATCGTAACATTATTGGAGCTAATGATCGTTTACATGTTGCTATAGCAGGCCTTGGTCGCAGACTTGGCGCTTTTTATGGCCCAATTGCTCATAAAAAAAGTAATGTTAGGCTAGCGTATTTGTGTGATACCATGAATAGTCAAATGACAAAAGCGGCTACGAACTTTAAGAAACATATTGATTATAATCCAACGTTAGAACAAGATATTTTCAAGGTGTTAGCTGACGATAAGGTGGATGTTTTGATAAATGCTATGCCAGACCATTGGCATACTCCCGGTGCTATTATGGCGCTGAAAGCGGGTAAACATGTATATGTTGAGAAACCCAGTAGCTGCACTATGGAAGAGAACGAGCTGCTAGTTACTGCTACTAAAAAATATGGAAAAGTAGTGCAAATGGGCAACCAACAACGCTCTTCTGACCATACCATAAAAGTAATTCAAAAAATTCATGACGGTGCTATTGGCGAGGCCTATAAGGCAGTTGCCTTTTATAGTAATGGTCGTGGCTCAGTACCGCATCAGAAAAAAGCAGCAGTTCCTGAAGGTTTAGACTGGAACTTATGGCAAGGTCCCGCAGTTCATAGAGAATATACCTCTGAAA
>JANQTG010000017.1:3773-26664 GCA_030731855.1 Cellulophaga sp.
TTAGACTGGAACTTATGGCAAGGTCCCGCAGTTCATAGAGAATATACCTCTGAAACTTGGGATTACAACTGGCATTGGTACGGATGGAATTACGGTACCGCAGAAATGGGAAATAATGCAACACACGAATTAGATGTTGCAAGATGGGCTCTAAATGTTAATTTTCCACAGCACGTGGAAGTCGATGCGACTAAAAGACATTTTGTAAATGACGGATGGGAAATGTACGATAGCATGCAAGCAAAATTCACTTTTGAGGGTAATAAGCAAATTCAGTGGGACGGTAATAGTAGAAATGCTTTTAATACCTACGGAAGTGGCCGTGGGACTATTATTTATGGCACCGAAGGATCGGTATTTGTAAACAGAGGTCATTACAAACTTTACGACAGAGGTGGTAAATTAGTAGAAGAAGTTAATGGTAGTGGTCAGGAAGAAGGTACAGCACTTGGCGGCGGTGGCGATATGTCAACAATACATGTGATGAATTTCTTTGAAACTATCCGCGGTAAGGAAACTGCTAAAGCACCTATTGATGACGCTAACATTTCTATGGCAATGGTGCATTACGCTAATGTTGCTTCAAGAATAAATCAAAAGTTTGATATTAATAGTACTACTGGAATTATGTATAATAAAGATGCTATGGCGCTTTGGGGTAAACCTTATGAAGAATCATGGAAAGATAAATTTTTAATGTAATCTCCTTTTCTTATTAATGGAATAAGAAAACCCCAAAACTAACTTGTTTTGGGGTTTTTAGTTTTAATCAATCTATAAAAGTTCACGAATAAAAGAGCTACTTGTTCCTGTAGTTTCAAGTCTAATAATATTTGCGCCAGACTTGAACCTTAGAATTGTAGGTAACATCGCTTTCTGGTCATCCCATAGAAACATTAAAGACCAAAACACCACGTATAAGCGCCTCTTTTATGATTTTTAAATCTTTTGTAAAACCTTCTTTAGAAGCATTTCCACTGTTGATATAATAACATGTTCTGGGTTTTGTTTCTTGTCGCGAGGTTTAAAATCCGTTTTCTAGAGTCGTTTGGGATACTTCTTGCTCTTGAACTTCGCGCAAAAAAAATGCCATAAGTAATAAGATGTTTTTTTTATTTTTTTACCACTATTTCAACTCAACAATGTTTTTTCCTCTTAAGTCTTGATATATAGCTATACATTCTTTTAATTTTAGAGGTTGTTCTTTTGCTAGATTGTGTTGTTGAATAATATCCTCTTTTAAATTATATAGCTGAAAATCTTCTGAAATCCCCAATTCAATTCCCACATTCTCTTTATAACTTTGTCCCTTATAAGGTGGAATCATCAACCAATCTCCATGTCTTAAGGCGGTTTTACCTGAAGCTTCAATTATTAAATCATCTCTTCCTTTCTGGCTTTTTCCTAAAAAAACATCTAATAAGTTATTACTGTCTGTTGAATTTTCTTGAGTCTCTGTTAATGCAGCTAAAGAAGCTAATAAATCTATTTGACAGACTATTGCATCGGAAATTCCAGGGTTGATTACACCTTTCCAATATGTCATAAAAGGTACTCTAGTACCTGCTTCAAACAAACTATACTTACCGCCTCTCAATTTACCTGCTGGTGTATGTTTTCCTAATTTCTCAACGGCTTCATCATAATATCCATCATTTAACACAGGTCCATTATCGCTTGAAAATATAATTAAGGTATGCTCCAAAACACCTTCTTTTTTTAAGGTTTTCATAAATTCTCCAATACACCAATCTGCCTCTAAAATAGCATCGCCTCTTGGTCCCATCCCAGATTTACCTACAAATCTTTCGTTTGGTGTACGCGGAACATGAGGTTGGTTCATCGCATAATACAAGAAAAAGGGATTTTCTTTATGTGTTTTTACATAATTTTGAGCTTGAGACAAAAAATTATCTGCAATATCCGTATCAATCCATTTTGCTGAATTACCACCTTTTACAAATCCAATTCTAGGTATTCCATTCACAATACTATTATTATGACCATGATGCCATTTCATATTGATTAATTCGGGATTGTCTTTACCTGTAGGTTCCCCTTCAAAGTTTTTATCATAATCGACATATATAGGATCATTTTTATCTAAACCTTCAACTTTGCCGTCTTTTATGTAAACTGTTGGAACTCTATCTTGGGTTGCGGCTAAAATATAGGAATAATCAAAACCAACTTCATTAGGGCCGGGAGAAATATGTTCGTTCCAGTTAGTAGTTCCATCACCTAAACCTAAATGCCATTTCCCGATAATTGCTGTTTGATAACCTTGCTGTTTTAACATTTTAGGCAATGTTTGCTGCTTTGTACTAATTAATAATGGAGCCGTACCAGGTAAAATTCTAGCCTTTTTATTTCGCCAAGGATAAATGCCTGTAAGTAATCCATATCTACTTGGTGTACATGTTGCTGAAGTAGCATATCCATTAGTAAAACGTAATCCTTCATTTGCTAACAAATCAATATTTGGGGTATTTATTTCTGTAGCACCATAAGAACTTAAATCTCCATAACCTAAATCGTCCAAATAGATAATCACAATATTGGGCTTGGTTGTATTTAATACATTATTATTTTGACTGTTTAAATCCCAAAAACTAAGAATTAATAACCAAATAAAAATATGTTTAATCATAACTTCTCTAAAATTAATCTACAAATAACTCATCAACAAAAGGTCCACTCTCTCCAGTAGTTTCTAGTTTTATATTGTTGGCACCCGATTGAAAATTAACAATGGTCGTGACAAATTTCCAATCTTTCTCCCAACCTCCAGTAGGCTCAAATTCGAAAGTTTTTACATACACATCATTTACATATAATTTCATAGGGTACACCTTGGCTTCATCATTATGCATGTACCTAAATCGGATACTATAATCACCTGGTTCACCATCATTTTCTTGATAAAAAGTGATCGCACCTTCTTTTCCATCAAACCTTACAAATCCGCTCCCTTTATAGCGATGTGCATCATCACTTACTTTGGCATCTCCTTCAAGAATACCTTCTTCGGCTGCAATATTTACACCTCTACCAATCCACATTTTATCAGATTGTTCGTCACCCCAAAAGAGTCCTTCTTCTTTTCCAAAGGTTTCTTCCATAGTTAAAACTACCTTTTCATTTTTCTTTACAATGGCTTTTACGGTTGTGCCATCTGAAATTTGAAATGGTTCTTTATATGGTAATCCATTGGTTTCTGGATTGTCGCCGTTTGTGGTGTAAAGAATCTCTAAATTGGAAGGTTTTGAATCTCCTACAATTGAAATGTCTTCTGCATCGATTGTTATGGTATTTGACGCATTTAATGCTTTATCTCCTAAAATAGACCCTGTAATAATAGATGCTTTTTTCGCATTGGGTTGTTGTATTAAAAACAATCTCGATTTGCCAAAAAACAAAGCTCTAAAATCGGATTTCGTTCTACTGGTGGGATCAATTGGATTGCCATTTTCCAGAGAAACTTTATTCAAATCGCCTTGAATATTATAGTAAACTCTATTTTCTCCATATGGATACAGGTTATTACTGTCGTCTACACTTTCCGAAGTTATACTATAACACGCTTCAAATCCACCTTCAGCATCCAACTTATCAACAGTTGTTTTTAATTTTGAAGGTTGTTTACTGGTACTAAATGAAGTTCGTTTTACTTCTTTTCCATTTTTATAAGCTACAGCTTCTAACTTTCCTTCTTGGTATGGCACCATCCATTCACATTGCATTTCATTCCAAACGGTTCCGGGTTTATCTTTACCTAATGATTTTCCGTTTAAAAATAATTCTACTTCATCGGCATTAGAATATACCCAAACAGGAATAACGGTTCCCTTTTCCATTCTTGGGTGTGTCCAATGTGGTAACATGTGAATCATAGGCTCTTTGGTCCATTGGCTCTGGTAGAAATAGAACAAATCTTTTTTGAAGCCTGCGACATCCAAAGCGCCGCCCATAAATAAATTAAAAGGTAAACCACCATGAACCAGCCCCGCTTCTCCGTAATAATCGAAGCCTGTCCAACGAAAATGACCACTGTGCCAAGGATTATCGCGCATGACTTCCCAATATTTTCGAGCAGAAACTCTAACCGTGGCATTATCATAGGAGGAGTTAAAACGTTGCTTTCTATTTTTCCAATCTTTTGGATTTAAACCTTCGTAAAAAAAGATTTCTTTGTCGGTTAAATTGGGTAAATCATAAGTTCCTGGTAATTCATTGTCTCGCCACCAAGTTTGTGTTCTGTAATACCCACGTGTTTGCCAAGTATGAGGTGCTTCTGTAGAAATAAAAGGCTTATCAAAGGTTCTATTTTCTATAAAGGATTTGGTTTCTGAGCCTCCGTTTACCCCAGTGATATCCATATCTTCAGGATTGCCAGCACCTGAGGTAAATAAGCGTGTAGGGTCTAAATTTTTACCAAATTTCACTAATTCTGGCGCGATATCGCTATGGGTTTCATTTCCTAAACTCCACACAAAAATACTTGGATGATTCCTATCTCTGGTAATCCATTCTTCCACGTCTCGCTTCCACCATTCGTCAAAAGCTTGTTTTCCATAATCTTCTGGAGCTTTTTTGTGCCAGCCGTCAAAAATTTCATCCATTACTAAAAGCCCTATTTCATCACAAAGTTCATAAAACATGGGTGGTGTTGGGTTATGTGATGGACGAATGGCATTGATACCCATATCCTTTAATAATTGTAATTTCCAACGTAACATTGGTTTTGTCCAGGCGCCGCCTACAGGACCGCCTTCCCAATGTTCGCAAACCCCTTTTAATTTTACATTTTCTCCGTTGAGCCAAAAACCAGTTTCTGTTTTCCATTCCACTGTTTTGAAACCAAAAATAGTTTCCACTTCATCGATTACTTTTTTACCTTCTAAAATTTTGGTAACCGCTTTGTAAAGGCTTGGTGTTTCTGGACTCCATAATTTTGGATTTGTAAGCTCTAATTGAACATTTGTAATTTTAGTTTTAAATTTTTTACTGATTTTTTTTAGTTCCTTTCCGTTTAAAGTTAACAAGCTTATTTCATAGGTTAAGCCTTCTTTAATAATGGTAATTTCAGCAGTAATGTTAACGGTTGCTTTTTCTGTTTCAATGGAAGGTGTGGTTATAAAAATAGTGTTAGGCTTCCAATGAACAGGATTTACCTCAATTAGTGTAACGGGTGCATAAATACCACAAGGATGGTACCAACGCGCTGAAGGTTCTAAACTATTATCTACTCTAACAGCAATGGTATTTTCTCCTTCTTTTAAATATTTTGAAATATCATAACGAAAGCTGATATAGCCATAAGGGCGTTTTCCCAAATAGTTGCCATTTATCCAGACTTCACTATTCATATAAACCCCATCAAAATCAATATAAAGCGTATTTAACAAACTCTTTTTTTCGATTTCAAAATTTTTACGATACCACCCAATGCCCCCATCGTGATAACCACCACCTTGCCCTTGATCACCTCCCTCACGAACACCCTTTTCAAAAGACCAATCATGCGGAATGTTTAAAGTTTCCCAAGAAGTATCATTAAACTTTTCTCCAGAAAAAGCGGTATTATCCTCGAGAATAAATTGCCAGTTATAATTTAAATTTGTTTCTATTCGCTGCGAATAGCCGTAGCCGATAGCTATTATCTGAAACAAGATAACTAGCCCTAATTTTGTTGGTTGCAAAGTGATTTTAGACATACTCTAGTAATAAGTGGTTAAAAAATTGCCTCTTTCAATATTTTTAATTTTTTTCTATAAGAAGTAATACTCTTGAATATTCTCCTATTGTTTTAGCATCAAACTTGGACTTATTTTATCGCTAATACATTAGATAGGATATCGTTTTGCATTATTCGAAAGTCCTAATACTATGAATGCCCTTTTATAGCTGAATTCGGTATGTATTAGTCGTTCGTTACTGTACTTCCCCACCAATCTTTATTGGGTTGAAAGTTTGGTTCCAAGATTTTCAAACGCTGTTCTTCTAGACTTTGTAATTTTTCTGTACTTATTTTTTCTAAATGTGCTTTTTCAAGCGCTTCATTATACATTGGATCCAAAACTGGATATTTCGCTCCTACATCCTCTAAATAAGCAAATAGCTCCATTTTTAGGGATTCGGTTAAAGATTGCTCCTCATTAGAAAGGTTTCTAGTTTCTGAACCATCGTTTTCCAAATTATAAAGTTCATTACTTCCATCCTTGTAATAATGAATCAATTTCCACTTTCCTCGTCTAATAATTGAAGAAGGCTCACCACCTTGGTTTCCGTAATGCGGATAGTGCCAAATCAAAGGTCTTTCTGATAAGTTTCCTCCGTTTAAAATAGGTTTCAAACTCAAACCATCCTTATGTTGTTCGGGCATTAGCTTAGCATCCACTAAATCTAAAATAGTAGGAAAAAGGTCGGCCCCTGTTACAGTCACATCCGACTTTTTTAATGGATTTTCTATCCAAGGTACTTTTATAAAATAGGGTACCTTGGTCCCTCCTTCAAATTGATACCCTTTGCCCCCTCTTAAAGGTAAGTTAGAAGTAGAGTAATTATCACCAGACGCAACACCGCCATTATCAGAAGTGAATATAATCATGGTGTTATCTTCTAGACCCATATCCTTTAAAGATTTTAAAACATGACCCACGGCATCATCCATACTTTCAACTAATCCACCATAAATAGGATTATCCTGAACTTGCCTTATGGGCAAAATAGACTCCATTCCATATCCTTTTTCAGCGACTCCATTTGCGATAGCTTTTTCTTGATATTTTTTCCATTTGGTTTTCGTTGTTTGAATTGGTGCGTGTACAGCATAAAAAGATAAGTAGGCAAAAAATGGTTTTTCACCTTGACGTTCAATAAAGTCTACAGTTTCTTTAGCTAAACGCATAGATAAATTTTCGCCGACCTTCCTATTTTTTAGATTTGGATTATCGTAGGGATCAAAGAATCCTCCTTTTGGACTTCCATTATACCAACCTCCAATATTAATATCAAACCCGTGGTCTTCTGGCCAAGAGCCTTTATCACCCAAATGCCACTTTCCGGCAAAATGTGTTATATACCCATTTTGTTTTAAGGCTTCGGCCAATGTAATTTCTTCAAATGGTAAATTTTCTACGTAGGTAGCTGGTAGCATCTTGCTAAACCGTTTTTTCTGGCGCCATGCTTCACCTGTTGGAGCTCCAATATAATCAGTAATTCCGTGGCGCGGGGCAAATTTACCCGTCATGATGCTAGCTCTTGAAGGACTGCATACCCTTGAGTTCGCATAGCCTTCGTTAAAAACTGTACTTTCACTTGCTAGGGCATCAATATTTGGAGTTTCGTAAAAGCTACTGCCCCTAAAACTCATATCGTTATAACCAAAATCATCAACTAAAATAACAATTACATTTTTCTTTTTAACTTCTGCGTTACATGATACAAGAAGTAAAAGAAGCAGAAATATTTTAATCTTTTGTATCATAGTTTATTTTTTATAGTTGATGGTTGATAATCGCTTTAGCTGTTTTATCTGTTATTAGTACTTTTTTACCATAGGCTAAACGTTTCCCTTCACCAATATAAAGCACAATTTCAGTTTTATCCTCATTTACTATTTTACGTACAATCCCAAAACGGCCTTGAAAAGTAAGTTCTATGGCTTTATTTTCATAAAGGGCATCGTTATTATCTTGGCAGATAATGTAATCCGTTATCAGTGTGTTCCCTACTTTTGAGGTAATAATGGCACCAACCGTTTTGTTATTATCTTGCAAAGGCAGAATGTTTTGAATACTCGGATTTTTTTTTAAAGAAGGTTCAAAAACCGCTACAAAAGGGCTTTCCCAAGCCTCACCTTGTTGGCGAATGGCAAGCACCTGTGTTTTTTTATTTATGTAATCGTTTTTAGCTTCGCGCGTTGGTGGTGCCAAGGCTTTAGTGTATTCACGTTCTACACCCTTAGGTATCATCACATGCATATATTTATCGTCATATTCAACATCAAACCGAACCTTAACGGCGTCCGTTGTCATTTTAGTGGTTTTGGTCTCTTCAAAATAGCGCCATCCGGGCGACTTTACTACATCACCGATATCATTCTGGTAGCGGTCGGTTGCCTTTAGCGAAACTTCTTTGTTTTTAGTATCAGATAGCTGCATATTATCACCAATATTGTGGTATATATAGTCATGAAAGTTATTAGTTGTATTAGATTTTGATCTAAACATATCAAAATAATAACCTGTGGTAGCACTGGTTCGAATTGTACTTAAGGTACGTTCTTGTTTGGCATCGTTTACGGTATCGTTTAAAAACTGAGTAGCGAAACTAAAATCTTTTGAAATAGGGTCTTCTAGGTGTTTTGGTTCTGCGGCAATGTTTACAGTAGTATTTTGCCAAACGTTGGCTTTACCTTTCCAAGAACCCTCGTCTAAGCCATGCGAAGTGCCGTTTACGACCACAGTATTATTCCCTGCATAAATCCGAAAATAATGCTCGTGTAAGGGTATTTGGCGCTCAGAAACTGTTCGTGGAAGTCCAGCATTTGGTGCCATAATGTAGCCCGCTCCATATAGCTCCATAGCAATTCCGGTAAGGTGTGAATGTACATAATGCGCTCCGCCTATGATACCACACAAACCATAAATTTCATTATCTGTATCCACATAGTTACGCTGTAAGGCGATACCAGCATGGTCAACAATTACTGTTGGCTTATTGAGATCTACCGTTTTATTTATCGTTTCTGGTAATGGTACGCCCCAAAATAATTGTAAGGCGCTATAATTGTTAAAAATACTGCCTTGGCCTAGGTTTGGTTGATAACCACCCTGAGATTTATAAGATTGAGTTAGCGCAACTTCTGCTTTGCTCTTTAAATTTTGATACCCTCTTCGGTCCGCAATACTCAGGGTGTATTGATACAACGGAGTAGTACCATCGTTATATCGTTTGGAGTCTCCATAACGCACAAAAGTTCTATCGGGATTTCTTAAATAATCAAAAAGAAAGTTTCCTTCAAAAATATGTTGGTTGTTTTCTGTAACGTTCATTTCGGGCTTTACCCTATCTACAATATTCAATACCATAGTGATAATTGGCATAAAACTATAGCTCAGGGACTCTGGCCAAATACCCTGACTAGAGAACATAGGAAGTATGGTTTTGGTAAACGAATTTTGATGTGCGGTACCTGTTTCCCAAAATATCTTAAACAATCGTTCGCGTTCAACATCGTCTTCAACACAAAGAATACCAAATAAAGCACCGGGTGCAGTGAGTATAGGGTGGTTGGATATTTGTTTGCCATAACTATCGACCGGTCCGTATTCTTGCAGCACATTACCTACGATATTCTGAATAGCCTTTTGTGCTTTGGTGTTATCAAAAGCAACCTGGATACCTTGTTTTTTGTTGTAAACCTTCGTTTGTGGTTGTTTTAGGTAATCAAAAATAAAATCATACGCAATGGCAAGTTGGTCGTAGGTAGTTCTTGGGTCAAAAAAGGCATAACCACAAATGGTTGTGGTCTCAGGAGTGAGCGGTGCAATGTGGTCAAAATATACATTAAGGATATCCGCTGTAAACTGAGCATATCTTTCATCTTCAGTGAGGTAAAATAACATCCCAGAATTAGCCGCTAAGGTTACTATTTTATTATGGGCGGCAGCGACTGAACCGGCTTCTTTTTCTATATTTTGATGGTCACTTGTTGCAAATGCAGGTACTTGATCTAAAATTGTATTAGGATTTGTTTTATACTCTTCTAAAGAACCATCAACACTATCGTGTAATTGATCTACAATTTGTTGAGCCCAGTCATGATTTTCAATAAGCGCCAAGATTTTATCTTTTTCATCTTGGGTGACCATTATAACAGGATGTTCTAAAGATTGTGCATTGGAGACGCCCGCAAAAAGTATCAACAACAGTATAACTAGGTATTTTCTAAGATTTTGTTGATGTATTTTTGTCATAAATTGTTCTTTTAATAGATTTGATTGAAATCGTGATTATTCCTCTTTAAGCTGAAAGACTCTAGCTTTTGCTTCTGTAGCTGTCGGGAAATCTTCTGGAATAGCTTGAGTTACCTTACCCGATGCGGCCCATTCCGTACCCCTTAAAAATGAAACAATAAAACCTACATTTTCAAAGGCATCGGTATCATGCCCTAATGTGTTGTGAAATACCCTACCTTTTCCATAATCAATTGTCATAAACATGGGTTCATGACGGTCTGTTGGAGCTGTATCGCTTTGATCTTTGCCTGTAGCTAGAACGGTCATATTTTTTGCGGGTCCACGAAGTTTTGCATAACACTCGTCGATGCCCGTAAGCCAAACCTTAGGCATTCCCTTGGTTATGGGGTGCGCTGTATTTCTTATGGTAATAGGAAATTGGTGTCTTTTTCCGTGTGCCCCAGCAGTGCCTGCCGTTGTATCTATAACTTTCTCGCCTTCATTGGTATAATACACGTAAGGCCCATTTTTTTCAGTGCGATTACCCCAGCCACCCAAACCTATCATTTGGTTATAGGCCTCCCATTCGGGAAAAGAATTATCTGCGGCATGTATACTTACAAATCCGCCACCTTTTTTAATATATTTTTCAAAAGCTTTTTGGGTGTTTATGGACCAAGGCGCAGCTCGCCATCCAAAATTAGAAACGACTACATCATACTCTTTAAAATTAGGTGCAAAGGTTTCATCTGTTTTGGGTTGTTCTAAATCATCGCTTACTAAATTACCAGCCAAAATCAAATACTCTTTTTCTCGGTTTGCTTTCCAGGTATATTTTGTACGTTGAATGTTTACCGTAAAAAGTCCGGTTTCTTCTAAATATTGTTTCATCATTATAGTGGACTTAGGCCAGACTTGATGATTGTTCTGACCATCTATAATAAGTACTTTCATTGTATTTTGAGCAAAACTTGAAAATAGTATCAGAAAAATTACAGTGTAAAGTACTAGTTTCATAGCGCTAATGATATTAATTTTTTTGAATGTAGTCTAATAAAAAATACTTTACATCGGCCACTGTACCTGATGATAGTCCTCCATCTTTTGCACCCGTGATCCAATACAATACCATGCCAGCATCGGAGCAGTCCCATTTACCTTTCTGAAAACGAACGACATCATCCAGTTCGGCAATTTTACCTTGGATCCAAACCCATTGAATTCTTGGATCAGTATGTTCTTTAGCCCAATCCCATGCTGCTAAATCTACTTTTAAATTGATGTTTTGATCAGGAATACGTACTTCTTCTACTCCGAAATCTAAAATCTGCTGCCAAGTATAAAAATCCCCAGCATCATCGTTGGCAGGATGGTGGGTTATTACTTTCACAAATTGGTGCTTATTTTTTGAACTAGCTTCCAATGCATACCCAATAATATCGGGCTCCCCAGCTTCGATTATCCAAAGTGGATCTTCAGCGGAAGAGGCGTTTATTGCATTTTTTAAATCGTTTACCGTTTCGTTTTGTTGCCATTTAGCATCAAAAAACGTAAGTCCTTCAAAACCACCCCAACGCCTAGCGGTTACGTCACAAGCGGCTTGCATTAAGGCATGTCGTTCATTTTCTGCGGCTTCAGAAATTCTATCTACCCGCACCAAATCACAACTATGCGAGTAATGTACCAAACGATTTTCTAACCCTGATGCTCTGAGTAGTGCAATAGAAACTGCTGTTCCACCTAAATCATCAGGATCAGGCGAGTTACCGTCTGCAACAATGGCAATACGCCCTAACGGTGCTTTTACCATAGGCGTTGTATACTCCTCAGCTAGGTTAGGCTTTACAAATGGTGTTTGTTGCACTTTTTTTCCTTGACCAACTGGAGCAAAAACAATACCTGACCAACGACCTCTTGCCCATTCTTTACCGTCGGCACTTGCGATATTAGCAGTAACCTCAATTTTATCACCTTGGTTCAACTTTATATTCTCCCAGAGTCCGTTTGCATTTGGTCCTTCTTCAAATATTTCATTAGTTAATGTTGGTTTATAAGTACCAATCTTTTTATTATTTAATTTGATTTCAAATTCGGACTGTCCATCATGTTCCCCAACCGCTACAAAAATCATATCATAATGACCACTTGTAAAGTTAAAATTTGTGGTAGACGTGGCTTTTTTAAGTTCGTTAGGGTTCACAGCAAACCATTTTCCGTCGGCATCTTTATAAAAACCGGTTCCTGTTATTAAAAAATCATCCACAGGAATAGTTTTGTTAGCCATATTCGAAGCAGTTATCATTTTAAAATAAGAATGAATGGGCCACATGGTAGCAACCTCAGCACCCTCGTTTTCTGGAACGTAGTTGATGTCATTACTTAATATAAACTTATCAAATTCGAAACCATCTTCGCGCATGCTAAATTGTATATCATGAACGCCACTTTTTTCGATATCTAAATAAATCTGTTGAGGTACCCCGCAATGCACTTCTTTAGTTCTTTGTTTGCTCTCCCAAGTCCATTTATTTTTCCCCTCACACCATTGCATCCGCTGGCCACTTTCTGGCCATTCACCATTTAAACCAACGTGAATTCCGTTATCTTCACTCCCCGAACTGAATGCCCGTACCCAAACATAGTAACGGCCGGGACTATCTATCCGCACTCGGTAATGAAGTACCGCCACTTTACCAGCATCGTTAGAAAAATTTTCTCCTGGATTTAATGGGTCAGCATGGGTTACTCTTGTATCGGGCAAAACTTCTACGTAACTGCCATTACTAGCATTTAACCATTGTTTATTTAAGTATTGATTTTTAGTGTCGGGCAAACCCGTAGTTGAAGTTCTAAACCATTGGCGTTTGTCGGTCATGGTTTGTTTATAAAAATATTCTGCTTCTACCGACACCAATCCTTCTTTTTCTAAAAAAGTGTTTTTACGCTCCATTATAGGTGTTGCTAATGAACCTATTTGTGATTTCACACCCAAACTTGACATCATTAAGAATAGCGATATCGTATGTAGTAACTTGACTTTCATAGTTTAAATTGTAATTCAAGTGAGTTTAAAAACGTATTAATTTTTGGGGTGTCATTAAATGACCAATTATCAAATTTTTAAACTGACACTTTATTAAAATGAATTGATCACGAGCTTAATTTCATGAATACCAGGCGATAATCGGATAGAACCAAAAGCTGAGGCCACTTTTTGCCCATTATGCATTAATTCTTTCCCTGCTGGAGTTTCCATCACAAATTCTGCTACCATATTGGCTGGAATTTCAATTTCAAAAACCTGTAATCTTGGATTTTTATAGGTGTAAGTACCTTTAATAGTGCCTTTGATGGTAGGTACTTCAATAGTACTTGTTTTTAAGTTACTCATTTGAGGTTTAATAGTTGCCACTCCAAAACCTGGCGTTTTAGGCTGTATACCCCAAAGTCCTCTCGGTATTATATTTGCGGGTACTGCGCCCCATGCATGATTCCAATCTAAGTTATTTTTATATTTTAAATCCCATGCTTCTAAGGTAATGGTAGAGCCAATACGAATCATATTATACCAACTACGGTCGCTAGTATCGGTTAAAAGATCTAAGGCATACTCTTCTGCTCCTGCGTTGTATAAACCATCCATTAAATATTGCGAGCCATAAACACTACACGCCATACCTCTAGATTTTATATGGGCAACAACCGTTTCAATATGTTCTTTTGGTACCATATTAAAAGCTAAAGGAAGCATATTGGCGTGTAGTGCAGCGTGGTCTGTACCAATGCCGTCAACATAAACACCACGCTTTTTATCGAACATTTGCTCGTTTAAGGCTTTTTTAGCTTTTAAAGCACGAATATCAAACTCCAAAGCTTCATCGGTTTTACCAAGAACTCTAGCAAATTCCGCCATGATGACCATATTTTGATAATAAAAAGCATTTACTACCGTATTGTAATCTTTAAAAACATAACCGTCGCGCTCCCCTTTATTACTTGGATCGCCACCCCAACCAGCAGAAGGCCAATCGACAATATCTCTAAAGGTTTCTTTCATGGTTTTTGGAAATCCTAAATTAGCCATTAATTCAGGAGTCATTTTTGTGGAAGTAATTAAACCATCTTCATTAGCCAATTCATACAGCGTTTTATACTTTAAAGGCTCGTAGTATTTTTCAATCAATTCTGTATTGCCTGTGTACATATAATCCGCATGAAACATTAACGCTACGTGCTGTTGCCATTCGGTTGGCCATGTTGGGTGTTCCATAAAATACTCTATGGTTTGCCTTGCTATAGCATATTCGCGATCTGTGGTATAATGACTTAATTGATTCAAATAAGCATCGGCTTCATACGGAATACGTTCCCGATCACCATCTACATATAAACCATTGAAAGTTGTTGCTTTGATAGAATATTTACACAAATCCCACACCTGATTCAAAATATCATCTGAACTTGTAAAAGCACTTGTAGTATTATCCCAATAACTAAAATGTGCTAGTTGTTTAAAATTATCAGCCGTGATTTTCTCTTTTGCACCTTCTACTTCGGCATACCTAAACGGCATTAAAACAGGAAATCCGTCTGGTAAAGGCAAAGCTTTATTTGGCAAGGTATTGCGGACATCTACTTTTACAGGAAGTTGGTATTGCGTTTTTCCTGGGGTAACAGGAACTTCGATTTCTTGGTACCTGATGTGACTTTTTTTAGCCGGAAATCTGTTGATGTTTTTACCTTCTAACTGTTCCCCAATTCTAATGGTTAAAGTATGTGGCGTTTTGGCTTCATACTTAAAATCGATGGTGGCAAAGGCTGCTTTTCCAAAATCAATAAAATAAAAATCACCTCTATTCTCAAAAGCAACGGGCGCAATACGTTCTACATTAAAACTGTTCGCCGTGGTAATCATATCCGTGGCCTTACCTACCTTAAAACTTTGAGCGTCTGAATAGCGCGATAGTCTATTATCTTGATCCCAAATACGTACTTTCCAGAAGTATTCTTGTCCGATTTTCAAGGCAGTGCCAACATGCGCTATTTCATTTGATGCATTAGTTCGTACTTGTTCGCTATTCCAAACATCACCGATATTATTATCGCTATTTTCTTTTGTGGAAGAAACTAAAATTTGATAGGCAGATTGCGTTACTGCGCCTTTTGGAACTACCCAACCATATTCTGGATTTGGATCAATAACTGTTACACCTTTCGTATTTCTGATGAATTCCACAATTAAATCGGTTGGCGCATCAGAAAATTCATCAGAAAACTTATTTATTAAATGATCTGTGGTTTTTCTAAAAGCATTTAATTTATCGGCGTAAGAAGGATTTTTAGCTAAGTTTTTTATTTCCTTAGGATCGTCTTTTAGGTGGTATAATTCTTCCATAGATTTATCGTTCACGTACCTAAAATACTTCCAATCTTTGGTTCTAACGCCTTCACTTGGGGCTATATTTTCGAACTCCCATATATGTTCAATTAATACCGTATCACGTTCAAAATTTTTAGTTTTATTTGTTGCAATTGGCATTAAACTTTTTCCGTGCCAATTTTTTGGAGCTTCTAAACCTGCTAGATCTAAAATAGTCGCTGGCACATCAACGTTTAACGCTAAGACGTCACTATCTTTTTGCTTTTTTTGTCGTGGATCAAAAACTATTAAAGGAACACGCACCGAATTATCATACAATAGCCACTTCCCTGCCAATTGACGTTCTCCTAAAAAGTAGCCATTATCACCCATTAAAATAATGACGGTGTTTTCGGCTAAACCTTTCTTTTCGAGTTGCGCTCGAATTTTGGCAATTTCTAAATCGATCCCAGATATCATTCTATAATAACCCTTTACACTATGTTGGTATTTTTCGGGAGTATCGTAGCGCCACGTCCAACGTAAACGGTTGAAACCATCACGTACCATTTTTGGCTGCTGATTAAAGTACTCATCTTCACCTAAATCTGGGCCAGGCATGGTCGTATTTTGAAGTAACCCGTCGGTTTCTTGTTGCCAGAAGTATTGATCTACAGCAGGATCATGGGCATGTGGTGCGCTAAAACTTAGAGATAAGCAAAATGGCTCGTTTTTATCGGCTTTATCAATATAATCTAAAGCTTGTTGCCCTGTATATCTTGTTAAATGAACTGTATCTTTACCGATAGTTTTGTAGTAATAACCTCTTCTATCTTTATACCCATTATTACGATCGTACGATTCGAATTCATGAAATTGTTTATCTAAATCGTCATAACGAACGCCATATTTTCCAAAAAATGCCGTTTGATATCCATTTTCTTTTAAAATTCTAGGGTAGGAATCAGCCATGTAACTCTCCCGAATATTGCCAGTTTGAAAATTAAATTGATGGGTACGCTCATATAAACCAGTTAAAATACTTGCTCTACTTGCCGCGCAAATAGGCGTAGTTACCATCGCATTATTAAAATAGGTACCGTCTTTGGCTAACTTATCCATTTCGGGAGTGTTAATCAATTTATTGCCTGAATAGCCTATGGCATCAAACCGTTGATCATCGGTAAGTATAAAAATGATATTGGGTTTCTCTTGATTCGCTGTTTGTTTCTGAAACGCTTTTCCTGAAAAAAAGGACGCAAGCAGCACTACTGTTGTAATAAATTCAATTTTTCTCATAGTTATATCCCCTTGATAGTTTTAATTTAATTTAAAAAAACCAATTTCAAATATATTGTAAAAGCACCTAGAGACTGTCCTGTACCATCATGTGAAGGTTTTTTAAATCGTTTTAGATAGTGACTTAATTAGTCCAACGATCTGTTCTAAAAGGACTAATAGGTAATTTAGCGGTATCAAACAATGTACCCTTAAAACAATCTTCAAATCCGTAGCGCACTGCGACTGGTTTTGTTACTTGATTGCTGGTAACTGTAACAGAACCGTCGCTATTTATAATTGCTTCAGCAGGATAAAATTTTTGATCTTCGCCTGCCATAGTGAAACCTTCTAAATCGTTTCCAAAACTTGACAAACCTTGAAAACTACCGTTATTTTCTTCTTCAAAAAAGAGCTTTATTTGATCATCGGTTATAGAAAAATTTTTATAAGTAGGACTCTGATATTGAAGTTGCAAAAAACCGTATTGTTTCGCCAATGCCCAATAAGCTAAGCGATGTGCTATCAGTATTTTTTCTGGCGGATGAATATCATTACAATCGCCAACATCCGCAGTAACCACCATTCCGCTATTTTTAATTTCGTTTGCGGCTTGCAGTTGCGCTTCTCGAATTAGTGCTGCTTTTATGGCAGGGGTTTCTCTATTTTTTTCGTAAGCATAAGGTGCTATTTGCACAAAATAAAATGGCAGCATATTGTTTTTAAATTGACTTCGCCACGAATTTACTAAGGTGTGCATATAGTTTTTATAAGGCTCTGGATTATTCCGATTTGATTCTCCTTGATACCAAAGTAGGCCCTTTATGGTAAAATCTTTAAAAGGAGCAATCATTCCGTTGTAAATTTGAGTTGGCCGCTTGCGTTCCATTGGATTTTCTGCTAAGTTCTTAGCCATTTTTACTTGGGAATACTGCACTAAACTATCTTTGGGAATCCAAGCTTCGATGATAGTACCTCCCCAAGAAGCTTCTATAATTCCGATGGGAGTATTAATATTTTCAAATATTTTTTTAGCAAATACATACCCAATAGCACTAAATTCTGAAACCGATTTATAATCTGCTTCCTCCCAAGTACCTTTTACATTAGTTTCAGGTGTAAGCGTTCCTTGCCTTTCCGTATTAAAAAGTAAGATGTACGGATTTTTAGCATTTGCTATGAGTTCATTTGCGCCATTTATAGGAGAATTTTTAAAGCCTTTTATGGGCATTTCCATATTGGATTGACCAGAACAAAACCAAACTTCGCCAATTAAAACATTACTTAGCTTAATTTTAGAACTTCCCTTAATTTCAATGGCTTGTGGTTCAAAAGAAGCCTTGTTTGTTTTTAATTTTATTTTCCAAGCACCGTTATCATTGGTGTAAACGGCGGATTTTTGATCCCAAGTAGTCAAGATTTCTATAGGACTGTTTGGAGTATCCCAACCCCATAGAGCTATAGAATCATTCTGCTGTAAAACCATGTGATCACTAAAAAAATTAGGTAGTACTAATTGAGCGCTAAGCTGGAACATGATGCAAAACGTACTGCAGCTAAGAAAAGTTTTTTTATAGTTCATTGATTTTGTTTAAAGAATTGATTTAAAGATATCATTTTATTGATACTGGTATTTGCTTTTTGTTAAAAGGAGTTCAAATTCTTTCGCGTTTAAAAAGTTTATGTTTGCGAAACAAAATCAACAAAATAACTTCCTAAGCGGACTCCCGTAAAGGCCTTGGAATTAAAAATAACTAGTTGACCGACCGAAATTTAAAAAACAGACTTTCCGCTATCACCTACTTTTTAATGATAAAAATAACGTATTTAATAAAACAAACCCTTCCTTGTAGAAGATCTACGAGGAAGGGTTTTATTCTTTCAACTTAAAAATTAAGTTTGTTTATACCTAAGCTTCTGAATTTAATCTAACGGAAAATTAGAATAAAACACATACGGTTGAAACCTTACAGATTCATTTAAAAAATGACCTACACCATTGTTAAATACATAATTGTGTCGTCTAACATTTTCATTCCATCCACCATCTGTAGCGGTTGCTGGCAACGTTGAACCAGATACATTTATTCTAAGTGTTTGCCTAGAGTCTCCATCTCTAAAGAAAGCTATATCTGCAATAGTATTAGATAGCGAAGCGGGAGCACCACTAGCATCTAAATTAACCCGAGGTAAAAGCGTTTTTCCAAAAATATGTACAAACGACGTGGGTACGGTGTTTTGATCCACATAACCATCTACGATATTATATCTTAACACTGCTTTTAGTTGATTTAACTGTGCAGGAGTCCAATTGTCAAAAAAAGTATCTGGATTAACAAGACGACCTGTATTTGCATTACCATCCGGAAGTTGTGAACCTCTAATCATTCTGACAATATCACGAGGATTATTACCTGTGAACGCATTGTTGTTCAACAAAAAATAGGTTCTGTTAGAGGTTAAGCTCTGATTGTAAAAATCTTCATAACCCACTGCCTTTATGGCCGCTACCAAAAAGTCAAGATTATCGCCACTTTGGTCTAATCTAGAGGTATTACTTTTTAAAAGAAACTGGTTACTTGCGTCTCTTTCTGTAATTCTACTCTGTATAAATTCCCATGCCGTGATAGTTTCGAAAGGATTACCTTCATTAAATAATTCGGGTTTAAAATCAAAACTTTCTTGAAGATCCAACGAACACGACCCTGAAGTCGCTAAAAGAATGGTTCCTATTATTACTTTTATGTATGTTTTCATCTGTTTATTTATTTTAAAATTACCAGCCTGGGTTTTGTTCATAATTGCCTAAAGCCTCTATGATATGATTTTGAAATATAGGGAAAAATAAGCGCTGCTCTGTGATTGGAGCACCACCTCTTCGTTCTAAAATTGGATTAAGCACTTCAATCACTTTATTATTTCGTCTTAAATCCCACCAACGTTTCGCTTCACCTAATAATTCAAATTGACGCTCGTCTAAAAGGTAATCTATTTGCTCATCTAAGGAGTTTCCGAAATCCGCTACAGCAACTTGTGGCAACTGTCTTGCTGTTCTTACTTGGTTGATAAGATCAAGAGCTTCACCCGCTTTATTTAGTTTTATTTTAGCTTCAGCTAGCAGTAATACCATATCCGCATATCGAAACATAGGAATATCCGATCTATCATTTTGGGGTACCAAACTTGTTCGATCCTTAGTCCATTTATGCACTCTGGCTTCACCAATTACTGCTGGTCCTACGCCTATAATAAAATCCCCACGTTCTCTAGAAGCAAAATGTCTCCAGTCGCCATACAATGGTTCTGTAACGGTTTGACCATTTACATCCAAGACTTCGGCTGTGAATACAGGTGGGGTGTTTGGATATAAATTGTTCCATGTCTCGTCTATCGGGAATCTTTCAATCCATTTGTTTTCAAGTTCTTCTGAAATACTAGTAATATTCGCTCCAGTAACATAGGCCTCCCAAAGTCCAGATCTGTCATCTAAATCGGCATCTTCATAAAGTATTGAAAAAATAAGCTCAGGCCCTGTTTGTATTTTACCAGTAGCATTTGGAAATAAATTCGTTGGAGGTTGATTAAAGAATAAATTTTGCCATGCCTCAGGTGTCGTCACAAGACTGTGGGTATTAAGACGTATAAGTTCTTCTAACTTGCTTTCTGCAATTGATTCTTGCTTTTGCCACATATAAACTTCTGCTTGATGGGCTAAAATACTAGCTTGAGAAAAGGTAAAATTAGAACTTACATCCGTTAATAATTCTTCTGCCATCAGCATGTCTGGAATTACTACACTATTCATTATTTCGTTAAAGGAAGTTACTGGCTTAAAAGCGTCCTCTGATCTACGTACTGGCTCTAACAATAAAGGTACGTTGTTCCAAATACGAATTAAGTCAAAATACAATTTAGATCTGATGGCATAGGCTTGACCCACAATATTGGGATCTGCTCCATCTACATTCTCTGAACTAATAATTAATCTATTTGCTCTATCAATAGTTCTGTAAAAATTACTCCAATTTAAAAAGCCCTCGGCAGGATCAAAACTGCTATTGTGCAGAGATGTTCTTGAAATGTTAGCTGAACTTGGTGAGGGTTGCACATTATCGCTTCTAAACTCTCCAAAAGTAAAATTAGCATTATTATACGCTTTTTGCATACCATCATACACTCCATTTAAAGCTGATTGGAGTTCGGCGTTGTTTGAGTAAAAGGATTCAGGAGAAACGAAACTTTCTGGCAGCGGATTTATTTTCTCATCACAAGAAAAGAAAATTCCAAGTGTTACCCATAGAATAACCACTTTATATTTAAATATTTTCATAATTACTATTTTTTAAAATTGAACTCTTAAACTTAATATCAACTCTCTATTGGCAGGAAATCTTAAACGATCCACTCCTAGTTCTATGTTATTACCACGAGTACCTAACTCAGGATCAAAACCTTTATAGTTGGTAAAGGTTAAAAGGTTGTTTCCTTGTAAATTAATATCCAATCTAGTTAGTCCTATATTCAGTGCCTCTACCGTCTTTTTTGGTAAGGAATACCCTAGTCGAAGGTATCGCCATCTGATAAAACTTGCATCTTCTACATAGAGACTATTAGCGGTATTGTTCGCAAAATCAAATCGGTTTTGTGGTCTTGCTGCTGCACTAGCTATTATTGGAAAAATAGTTACATCTCCTTGCTCTCTCCAAGCATTATCGATACGGTCTGGGGCTGCTGTTAATGTAAATGCTCTACCGCTGTTTCTGTCGTGTTCAAATTGTCTGTAATATTCTTGTCCGAAAGAAAAATCGAATAGAAGACCTAGTGAAAATCCTTTATATTTGAAATCACTGGTAAAACCACCTACTATATCTGGTAATGCATTACCTAATACTTGTATGTCTTCATTATCGATGATACCATCGTTATTTTCGTCGTCCCAAATAAAATCTCCACCCCTTAAAACGTTCCCAGAAGCTCCGTGCACTAGTTGTCTGATAGCTCCCGTGTATTCTTGACCGCCTTGTGTGGTATATCCTGTAAAAGTACCTTGATTAAAAACAGGAATTAATCGTTCTCCGTTATCAGGATTGAAGGCATTAGACTCGTCAAACTGGAAAACACCATGTTGTTTGAAACCAAAAATATTCCCCAGTGATTCTCCTTCTTCAATTTGGTTAACTCCTTGGATAATGGGAGTTTGTAAGCTGGTTACTGTGCTCTCTAGCAAACCAAAATTTAAGCCCGCATTCCAACTAAAATCTTTGGTTTTAAGTACTAAACCATCAATAGAAAAATCTAAACCTCTATTTCTAATAGACCCTCTGTTTTCAAAAACAGATCTAAAACCAGATTCTTGTGGCAATTGGGTGGACACCAATAAATCGTTAATGTCTCTTATCCATACATCAGCATTTATATTCAAACGTCTTTTAAACATAGATAATTCAATACCTAAGTTACTAGATACCGTTTCTTCCCATTTCAGCGCTTCATTTCCTAAACGTGTGGGTACAAAACCAATTTGTCCATTAAAAAAAGCATCTGGCGATAAAGCATCTGAGAATAAAAAGCTTCCTATTCTATCATTACCTACTATACCATAACTAGCTTTTATAAAAAGATTGTTTACCGCTTTTACATCTTTTAAGAAGCCTTCTTTATTTACTCTCCAACCTAAAGAAAAAGAAGGGAAGTAACCAATTTGATTAGCCGTACCAAAATTAGAAGAACCATCTCTACGAATAGTAGCACCAAAAAGGTACTTATTATCGAAGTCATAATTTGCTGCCGCATACAATGAAAACTGACCTCCTCTTAAATTTTGAGTGTTATTGGTAGTTACTAAAAAGTCTAAATCGGCATTATTAAGGGTAGGAATTAAATCATTTACCAATCGTGTTTCTAGCCCCAAGATTTCAGTTCTGGTTACTTGCAATTGCATCGCTGTTGCTGCTGATAAATTGTGCTTTCCAAAAGATTGGTTATAGCTTAAAATATTATCTTGCTGCACTTGGTAGCTAGAATTAAACCCTTGAGAGGCCGTAGTAAATGCCGATGGGTTGGCATTTCCACCCACAAAAAGTGAAGCAGGGTTTAAAGCATTTGTACGTCGGTCTCTATAATCGATCCCTAAAGTAGATCGTATAGATAATTGAGGTAAAATATTGTATTCAGCGTAGTTAAAGATATTAAATCTATAATTTCTGGTTTCTTGCTTGCGCAATAAAAGTTGTTGTAAAGGATTTCCAGAACCGTTGAAATTAGGAGGGGTTGGAAGGAAATCGCCATT
>JANQTG010000018.1 GCA_030731855.1 Cellulophaga sp.
CTGAGCTAAGGAGGAGTGTACTTTTATCGCCTTAGCGGGTGCAAATATAATTGTTTTTTAATATTAGACAAACAAAAAAAATAGTAAATTTTACTTTTTTTTTGTTTGCTTATTCATTTAATATTTTTTCTTGAATTAATACTGGAATATCACAGCTAAAAATTACCACCACTACGCTTATAATGAGCACAAAACCAATAATTTGGTTAGTATTTAAATAAATCTTTTAATTACATTCCAAATATCATTTCCGAATATAACTACCATTAGTGTCATTATTATTACGAAGCCAATAATTTGCCCTCGTTCTAAAACTTTTTCACTGGGTGCTCTTCCCGAGATTATCTCATAAAGTAAAAACATTACATGCCCGCCGTCTAAAGCCGGTATTGGTAATAAGTTTACAAAAGCTAACCAAATAGAAAAGTAGGCTAAAAAATTCCAAAAGAAATACCAATCCCAAGTTGGTGCCATCATTTCTACAATACCAATTGGCCCTTTTAATTGCTTATAACCTTCTGTTGTTCTATTAAATATTATTTTAAATTGACGAACTTGATCTGTTAAAACTTTAATTGTCTGATTAAACCCAGCTGGAATCGAAGCTAAAAAACTATATGAATCTGTAACTCTTAAATCTGCAACACTCGGATAAATACCTGCTTTTTTATCCTCTGAAAGTTTAAGGTCAAAAAGCTTCGTTACACCTGCTCTATCAACAGTAATATTAATATTTTCTAATGCTTCAAAATTTTGCATTTTATCAATAAAATCACTGTAATACATTACTGCTTCGCCGTTAACCGCAGTTATTAAATCTCCAGATTCTATGCCTGCATTTTCAGCTCCTGAACCTTCTAAAGTCTTTTCAACAAAAGGGCGCATGCGATAGCTTAGAAAATTACTACCACTTTTGCTTAAAAAATCTTTTTTACCTTCATCAGAAATAGGAATAGTTAATTTCTCGCCGTTTCTGTTAACCGTAATTTCGTCGCCAAAAAGGATATCCTTTGCTGCATCAGTAAACTTAACAGATTTTTTGCCATCAATAGCCAAAATTTTATCTCCTGTTTGCAAGCCTAATTTCTGTCCTACAGAATCTACCAAAATTCCGTATTTTAAATTTTCCGATGGTATATACGTATCTCCATTACTAAATAGAAGTCCAGAATAAATAAACCATGCTAAAAAAAAGTTTACGGTAACACCGCCTAACATAATAATTAAGCGCTGCCAAGCTGGTTTGGATCTAAATTCCCAAGGTTCTGGGTCTTTCTTCATTTGCTCGGTATCCATGCTTTCATCTATCATACCAGAAATTTTGACATAACCGCCCAAAGGCAACCAGCCAATCCCAAATTCGGTCTCTCCTATTTTTTTCTTGAAGAGTGAAAATTTCACATCAAAAAATAAATAAAACTTTTCTACTCTAGTTTTAAAATATTTAGCCGGTAGATAATGTCCAAATTCATGTAAAACCACTAAAATTGAAATGATTAGAATAAAGGTGAGAATCTGAGTAAGTAAAACCATTTAATTGTTTTTGTTTTTAAAGCGCCAAAAGTAAGCTTTTAAAAAATGTAAAAAAAGCAAAGTAATTCTTGTACATTTTTTTTAAGAAATATTTAGCAGCGTAAGCATCAAAACCCTTTTACTTTTATATTTATGAACAGTATCTTTGCATAAAAAATTATGCGCCAGTTCTTTGCAAAATATAAACTCTTTGGAATCGTAATGTTAGGCATTTCTGCTGTGATTATGTACCTATTTTTTAATGCACTACAACCGGTTAAATTACTACGAATTTACCAGCCTGCCGACTTTAATCCAGAATTGGTAGATAGTTCTATTACGCACGTAAAAAAATACCATACCATTGCCGATTTTTCTTTGATAAACCAAAACGGAGAAATCATTACCAATGAAGATTATCAAGACAAAATATATGTAGCTGATTTCTTTTTTACCACCTGCCCTACCATTTGCCCCATTATGACTGATAATATGGCCACCATTCAAAAAGAAATTTTAAATGATGACGAGGTAATGCTACTATCACATTCTGTAACGCCTGAGATTGATTCTGTGCAGCAATTAAAAAAATATGCTTTAGAAAAAGGCATAAATGATCGCAAATGGAACTTGGTTACTGGCGATAAAAAGCAAATTTATGCACTAGCAAGAAAATCATATATGGCGGTAAAAACCGATGGCGATGGCGGTCCTTTTGATATGATACACACTGAAAATTTTATGTTGATTGATAAAAAACGTAGAATTAGAGGCACTTATGACGGAACAAACCCTGAGGAAATACAGCGACTTTTAGGAGATTTGGCTATTTTGAAAGCATCCTACACGGATAATGAATAGTTAATAATGAATAATTATTACTTGAAAAGGGAGAATTGAAAATTGAAAGTGAAAACTCAAAAGGTATAGCGTACGGCGTATAGCGTATAGCGTATAGCGTATAGCAAAATAAATATTTTTCTTTTTGCAATTTAGCCTTATATTTGTCTTAATTATAATCAATCTAAATAAAAATTGATAAAAACGGTCGCACAATTAAAGAGAGGAGAAAAGGGAATTATCAAAGAATTTGCTGATGATATTTTACCTATAAAGCTACTAGAATTAGGATGCTTGCCTGGTAATGAAATTGCGTTAATACAAGTTGCACCGTTAAAAGACCCTATATATATAAACGTAAATGGTTCACATATTGCTATTCGCCGTTCAGTAGCCGAATTAATAGAATTAGAAATCATTGAAGATGCTACCGTATGAGTAAACAAATTAATGTAGCACTTATAGGGAACCCAAATACAGGAAAGACATCTGTATTTAATCAACTTACAGGTTTAAATCAAAAAGTAGGGAATTACCCCGGAATTACCGTCGAGAAAAAAGAAGGTATTTGTAAACTTCCCCGTGGCATAAAAGCACATATCATAGATTTACCTGGTACTTATAGCCTTAATACTACGTCGCTAGATGAAAGTGTTGCTGTAGAATTACTTTTAAATAAAAATGACAAAGATTTTCCGGATGTAGCGGTTGTTATTGCTGATGTAGAAAATTTAAAACGGAATCTTTTATTATTCACTCAGATTAAAGATTTAAAAATTCCTGCTATTTTAGTCATTAATATGGCCGATAGAATGTCAAGAAAAGGTATTTCAATTGATATTCCTTTGCTTGAAGAAAAACTAGATACCAAAATTGCCGTAGTAAGTACCCGTAAAAAAACGGGAATAGAAAATTTAAAAGAACTTATTCTCGATTATAAAAACCTAAGTACTAAACCTAATATAGATACTACAGTTATAGATCCTAGTTATTTTGAGAAACTAAAAACTACATTTCCTAAAGAAGACCTTTATAAGCTTTGGCTAGTGATTACTCAGGACGTAAATTTTATGCCGATTGAAAAACACCCTTTTCAAAATGCTGCTTCATTTGCCACAAAAACCAAATCGGAATTAAAGAGATTACAACAAAAAGAGACTATTTTAAGGTATCAATACATTAACGGTATTTTGAAACAAGCGCTTAAAATAGATATAAACGCTGCAAAAGGACTAAGAGCAACCCTAGACAAAATACTGACACATAAGATTTTTGGATACCTTATTTTCTTTATAATTCTATTGACTATTTTTCAAGCGATTTATGATTGGAGCGGATACCCAATGGATTTAATTGAAACCTTTTTTGCCGATGCTAGCGAATGGGTAAAAAATACCTTACCTCCTGGAGTATTCACGAATTTATTAGCCGAAGGTATTTTAGCAGGTATTGGTGGTATTGTGATTTTTATCCCTCAAATAGCCTTTTTATTCTTATTTATAGCGTTGTTAGAAGAAACTGGCTATATGAGTCGGGTGGTATTTTTAATGGATCGTGTTATGCGTCCGTTTGGTTTAAGTGGTAAAAGTGTGGTGCCCTTAATTTCAGGAACGGCTTGCGCTATACCTGCCATTATGGCTACCAGAACTATCGAAAACTGGAAAGAACGCCTTATTACCATTCTTGTAACTCCGTTTACTACTTGTTCTGCTAGGCTACCTGTTTATTTGATTATTATTGAATTGGTCATTCCTGAAGGTAGATTTGTGGGTCTTAGTTATCAGGCTTTAACGCTAATGCTTTTATACCTTATTGGCTTTGCCGCAGCGATACTTTCTGCCATGATTTTGAATAAAATTTTGAAAATCAAAAGTAAATCATTCTTTGTAGTAGAAATGCCCAACTACAAACTTCCGTTACTTAAAAATGTAGCTTACACGGTTCTTGAAAAAACTAAAAGTTTTGTTTTTGGAGCAGGTAAAATCATTCTTGCAATTTCTATTATTCTTTGGTTTTTAGGTTCTAATGGTATCTCTGATAATTTTAAGAATGCAGATCAACTAGTTGAGGCAAAAATTGCAAAAGAAGGCTTATCAGAATTTAATACAACCAATAACAAAAATATTTTAATAGCTTACGAGAATGCTTTAAAAGATAGTGTACTAAACAAAAACTACACTATTAGCGAATTAGTAATTAAAGATTCTATCGCACAAAAATCGGTCGAACTATTTGAAACTGCCAAAAGTCAAGAAATAGCTAGTTTTAAGCTCGAAAACTCTTATATCGGCTATATGGGAAAAGCTATCACTCCAATTGTTGAGCCTTTAGGATACGATTGGAAAATTGGTATCGCGGTACTAACATCATTCGCAGCCCGTGAGGTTTTTGTAGGTACTTTAGCGACTATTTATAGCGTAGGGAGTGATGAACAAGACACGATCACCAATAGAATGGCGGCCGAAGTAAACCCAAAAACCCAAAAGCCATTATTTAACTTAGCATCAGGTATTTCACTCTTATTATTCTATGCTTTTGCAATGCAATGTGCAAGTACCCTAGCCATTGTAAAAAGAGAAACTAATACCTGGAAATGGCCAATAGCTCAATTAATATTCATGAGTGCTTTTGCTTATGTTGTTGCCTTAATTGCGTATCAAACTTTAAAATAAAATGGAAATACTACAGCACATACTGGTCTATATTATTTTAGCTATTGCTGTGGGCTATGTGGTTAAAAAATACTTTTTACCGAAACGACTTTTTTCTTCTAACTCTAAGAAAAAATCTGATGGCTGTGGAGATTGTGGGTGTTGAAATGGTTTCAAGTTTGAATTGTTTAAAGTTAAAGGTTTTCTAAAATTTATTTTCTCTAATTTAAAAATACCAAAACCGCTGAACTTTTTTTATTTGGCATTTAGACCTTAAAACTCAAAACCTGTTTCCTTAACTTTAAAGCAGAAACCTTTTAAACTTAAAATTTAGCACTTAACACTCAAAACTGTTTTGCTAGGCAACCTTTTATCAAAATCGCACGTCTTTACTGCAGTAGCTTCTAATAATTTTACAAAATCGTTAAATTATTGGTAAATAGCTCTTAAATAAATCAAAAACAAACTGTATTACTTGATTGCATTTGTTTCTTTTGCTCCAACAAAACCAGACTAACTCTATGAAATTTTACACTACTATATTTACGCTATCCTTTATTTTATTTTTAAGTTCTTACAGCCAAGCACAAACCATAAGCGCAAAAATTTTAGATTCCATTTCTAAAGAACCTATTCCGTTCGCAACCATACAGTTTGCTGATGAAAGCGGTGTTATTTCTAATGGCGAAGGTAGTTTTAGCGTATTACTTAATGAAAAAAGTAACCCTACAGATTCTCTATTTATTTCGAGTATGGGTTTCAAAAGATACGCCACCACCATAGGGAATTTTAAAGACAGTATCGTTTTACTTTCACCCCAAAATATTGAACTTAAAAACGTTATTGTTACGAATAAAAACTATACCGCCGATGAATTAATAGCATTGGTAGAAGATAATTTAGCGAAAAATTATAACACTTCATTAACCAAAAAAAGGTTGTTTTTTAGAGATCATTACCATCAATACATAAATAGAACCAACTATTCTGATTTTAAATCAACCATAGATGCTTTTAATAAAGAATTTGTAGATAGTTTTTTAAAATCGGTTCCTCGTACATATGATTACTATACCGAAACTTTAGCCGATTTATCTGGAAATTTAGAGAAAGAAAATCAAAAAATTGCGCTTATTAAAGCTTCAAAAATGTATGATAAAAATACGATTGTTGATTTTGATATTTTAGAAGAAAAATTAAATAAACTACTAAAAGAAAACGTAAAACCAGATTCTTATCTTAAAATAAAATCGGGCTTATTTGGAACAAAAATAGACAACGAGGAGCTTTTCGGCAAAGAAGTAGATTCGACCGATATGGATGCCTTAAATAAAAAGATAGAAGAAGAAAGAAAACGTAAAGAAAATGAAACCCTCTATTTCGCAAGTAGTAGAAAAAATAGGATCTCTAATTTATTTAAAGATCTAATTTTTATGGAAGACACAGACTTAAATTTCATTACTAAATCACGTAAATACAATTTTACATTAAAAGAGCTTACCTATTTGGGTGATGACGTGGTGTATGTGTTAGACTTTAAACCAAAAGGTGGTGAAGATTACAAAGGAACGCTATATATAAATGCTGACGATTTTGCAGTGGTAAGGGCTGATTATGAAAATGTAAAATCATTAAAATCGTTCAAATTACTTGGCGTATTTACTAATGAATACTTAGCCAAAGGGAAAATGATTTTTTATAAGGATGCTAATCAGAAATACAATTTACGCTATATCGAAAAAGAAACCGGAACCATGGGTGGGGCCAACAGACCTTTAAAAATTATAGAATTTAATAAGGTAGTGAAAGGAAAAAATAGACAAAATGAACTTTCTTTGGAGTTTGATTTTGCCGTTACCAATGTTACTAAGCATGAAATTGTAGTTTATGATACCGAAGAGATTGAATATGCTGCTTTTGATGCTCTAAAAGAAGACAACAAAATTACACCGACCTATTTAGCGCGTTACAATCCAGAATTTTGGAAGGGATACACGATTATAGAACCTAATACGGCTATAAAACAATTTACGGCCACAGAAGAAAAAACGGAGTAACTAAAATGCTAAACCGAAGCTATTGTAAAAATATTTTCGACCTGTAAAAAGAAAAGGTAAATCAAAATTAAAAAAACTATTATTAAAAAAAATCTTTTATATACGAATACAGCAACAAACCCCAACCCACCACTAAAAATAAACCTCCGATGGGTGTAATGGGTCCTAACAATTTAATTTTATTATTTTTTGATGCACTAATACAAAGTCCGTAAATACTAAAAGAAAACAAAAATGTTCCTATAATAAAGCAATAGGCAATATACGATTCTAAAGCGGTAACAAAATTAAAATTATAGCCAATAACGAGTAACAAAATCGCATGGTACATCTGGTATTTAACCCCTGTTTCAAAACTTTTTAGTTGATCGTTTGTTAAACTCTTTTTCAAGGCATGTGCTCCAAAGGCGCCAAAAATAACAGCTAACATTCCGTATAAAGCACCCACAAATTGTACCAGTAAAATCATTTTTAATTTTTTATGTGTAGATTAGAATGTTCAACTAAAAACCCTACTAAGGCCAAAGGCTATATTTTTCCGAAAGAAATTAATCTTTAATTTTATTCTGAATTTTTTTTGATTGCCAAAAGATCGCCAAAAGTACTATGGCACATAATGAAGCTACTATACCAATTAAGGCTATAATACTATCTCC
>JANQTG010000019.1:0-19921 GCA_030731855.1 Cellulophaga sp.
TTCCGAAAAAAATTCGGAGAAACTCCTTCAAATTATATTTTAAATACTTGATTTTAATCATCTTAAAAATCATGTTACTATTTTACCATTCTTGGTTACCATAGTGCTATTAAACTACTCCAATAGCCCATAGATTTGCCTTTGTATTTCAATCAAAGGGGCATTTCAGTATGCCTTTTAAAATTCTCCCCCATTATATACCATTATCATTGATGGATGATAATTAACAAAGAGTCCTTTCTTTAATTATTAATTTTTAAACATACATTAAAATGAAAACAACAATCAAAACATTATTTTTTCTAGTAATTTTTTCAACACTTTCTTGTTCCGGTAATGACGAAAAACAAGCTTCTTCTAAGAACACCTTTTTTGCTAAAATAGACGGTGTTGACTACAGTCCTGAATCTGTTACAGGCTTTGATCAATCCTTTACAAATTCCTTGCTTTTAACCGGCGCTACAGGTACGAATGCTGAAACTATCCAAATGTTAATTCCAAATGATATTGCCGTAGGAAGCTATACAGATTTATATAACCCTCTTGCAGATAATTTTCTGCAAATATATTATTCACCACCAAATTCGAATGAAGCTACAGATGATGGTATAGCTGCCTCTGGTAATATAACTATAACAAGACATGACATAGACACCAAAACTATAGAAGGCACCTTTAGTTTTGTTACTGAACCCGCAGAAAGTTCAGGAATTTCTTGGAATATAACAGACGGCTCTTTTAAAATAACTTATACCGAATTATAAAAAAAAATTAAAATTTATCAATTATGAAAAAATCTATTATTTATTTCTTAGTAACCTTGATAACTATCGCCGTGGCTAAAGCACAAGAAGGGTTTACCGCCAAGGCCGGTCTAAACAATATCTCTGTGAGCATTGATGCCGGGGAATTTGGAAATGCCAGCAGTAGCGAGCTTGGTTTTTATCTGGGCCCTGGCTACAACTTAGAACTTAGTGAAGAGTTTGATTTAGAACCCTCTGTCCTTATAAGCTTTGTAAGTGAACTTACTTCCATCTATATCCCTGTGATGGCAAAGTACAAGATAGCTGATGGTTTTACACTCCAAGCGGGACCACAAATTAACTATTTATTAGAAGACGTTCCAGATGGAGCTTTAGGAGTAGATTTAGCCATAGGCGCAGGTTATCACTTCACCAAAAATTGGCTAGTAGAAGCTCGTTATGGTTTTGAAATACTGCGAGGCGGTGATTATGGCGAAGCAGTGAGCTTTAATACCTTAACGATAGGAGTCGGATACTGTTTTAACTAATCTACTAAAAATATAAATCTTAAAAATAATTAATTATGAAAATTACAAAACAACTATTTATACTGATGACCCTAATTTTATTTGTAACCTCCTGTGATAAAAATGATGGCTCCGAAGATATTTCTTCTGACGTACTGAGCCAAATAAACGGTGATGAAGGTGCACAATTAACTATTGAAGAAAATAATGTAAAAATAATTTCTTCTGGTAAAAATGTGATTGCATTTCAAACAGTAGCAGCTTTTTCTCCTGAAAATACCGTACGTAACCTAAGGGTGTTAAGTGACGATTACCCTACTCTTAATCTTTGGTATGTTTTAGGAAAAAATGAAGATTTCGTAGCAGCTGCTTTAGGAGTAAAACGTATGAATCCTTCGTCTTTGGAACTCACCAACGCTTCTTATCAATCTGAAGTTTATGCAGAGTGTCAAGTTAATGAAAATGGTACGCAAAGATTACTTACCGGAACCATTGAATTACGAAGAAAAGTGGAATATCTAGGCGCTGTCTATGATATGGTGGGTATTCTAGAACTTATGGATGGTAACACCAAAGTAACTGGTATTTTCTGGAAAAAAGAGGTTCAAGGATGGTAATAAAATTTAAACTAAAAAAAGATGAAAAAAAGATTTTATAATCCACTACTATTTGGCTTAATTCTTATAATACTAGCGAGTGCTTGCGAAGAAAGTTCGATAGATAACTCTCAGGAAGGACCTCCAAGTAGCTTTGAGTTACTAACCGTTGCTGAAGACGCAACTAATGTAGCATTAACTCCAGAATTTTCATGGCAAGCTGCTACCGACCCAGAAGGTGATACGGTAGTTTATGACCTTTATCTAAGTGCTTATGATCGAGACATTACTCTTGTAGCGTCTAATTTAGCGACCAATAGTTATACGTTACCTGATCCATTAGAAAATTTTGAAAATTATGTTTGGAAGGTTATTGCTAAGGATTCCGAAGGAAATACTACAGAAAGTACCTCAAAAAAATTTACAACCCGCGGATATACCCTAAATTTAAATACAAGTGATATAGGAGCCATTCTAAGATCAGGATATAACACCTTTGCATTTAATAATCATCAATGGCTACTTGGAGGTTTTAAAGGGGTTGGAACTGATCCAGGATACCTAGATGATATTTATAGAAGTACGGATGGAGTAATTTGGACTATTGCCAATGGTGATGCCACCTTTGATCCAAGAACCTTTCATACTAGCGTAGTGCATGATAGTAAAGTATGGGTTATTGGTGGTGAATCTGGTGTAAGACCTTCGGCAACTTTTAATTTAAATGATGTTTGGTCTAGCTTAGATGGCGTAAATTGGACGGAAGCTACATCAACCGCAGCCTTTTCGAAAAGAAGGTATTTAAGTTCCGTATCTTTTAATAATAGGCTTTGGATAATAGGAGGTCAAGATGGTAATTTTAATTGGAAAAATGATGTTTGGTCTTCTTCTGATGGAATTTCTTGGACAGAAGCTACGAGTGCTGCTCCTTTTACCCCAAGAGGTAATGTTAAAACACTAGTTTTTGACAATAAACTTTGGGTTATAGGAGGCAATGACGACGATACAAATTTAAAAAATGATATCTGGTACACTACAAATGGCTCTAATTGGACTCAAGTAACGCTTCCTACCAATTTTGCAGCAGACCCGAATAATTATGGATTAGGTGCTGTAGTATTTAAAAGCAAACTTTTAGTATTTAGAGGAAATACTGTTTATTTTACAAAAAATACGAGCGATTGGTTTACAGGTACTTTAGATGTTCCTTCTAGTGGAGCTAACCCAATAAATTTAGCATCTGAAAATATTTTTGAATTTGATAACACACTTTCTCTAATTTTTGGAACAGACTTTTCTGGTGCAATTAAAGTATATAACTATTCTGACTAAAAGATATGCTTCTGGTACTTGAAATTGTTCTCAACTGAATACCACTCATCGAAAAAGTGTACAACATTTAGGAGCTGTATATGATATAGTTGTTATTTCAAACTATGGATGGTGACACCAAAGTAACTGGTGTATTCTGGAAAAAAGAAGTTCCAGGTTGGTAGTAAATTCTTCTACATTAAAATAATTTTAAATATAAAAAACATGACTACCTATAAGCAGATACAATTATTACTTACTTCTTCATTGTTATCTATTCTATTTTTCTCTTCATGTGCTAAAAATGAAGCTGATATTGATACTCTTAATCCTGAAAAAAACAATTTTTATTTTTTAGGTTACAGAGAGATAAACGGACAAGAAGAATATGTAACGATTGTAAACGATAAAGAAGAAAAAATAGAAAGACTAACTGATTATAGCCCAACTAGTTTGGCTATCAATAATGGAGATATTTATGTGAGCGGTCATTTTAAAAATAATACTATCTGGAATCCAGTGTATTGGAAAAATGGTAAAGCAGTACCTATGCCTATTTATGATTCCAGAACCTTTACTACTGATATAACAATTAATAATAGCGCTGTTTATATTACAGGTAGAACTGTGTATGATCTTAATTCTGGATATATAAAAGGAAAACTATGGGTTAATGGAGTAGAAGAAATACTAAATACACCTGACGGCTTTAATTCATTTCCTAATGCGATTTCTGTAAATAACAATGATGTTTTAATAGGAGGTAGAATTGTAGAGGTTAACGGAAATTCCATTGCAACAATATGGAAAAATAACATATTAACTCAGCTTACCGATGGGTCAAGACATGCAATTGTCCATGATGTTTTAATAAAAGGAAATGATACTTATGCAGCTGGATACACAACCGAAGGTACTAATTGGGCAGGTACTATTTGGAAAAATGGAACACCACTCTATACTTTTTTATCACCAGAAAATTCAATTCAAATTCAAGAAATGTATGTAGAGTCGGATACAGTTCATACCCTATCCACCACTTTATCTTTAGATGGTTCTGATATAAGGAAAGTACAATATCATAAAAATGGTCAATTTGAGGCTGATTTAGCTCAAAGTAAAACAAGAGTTATCGCTCACAAAATACTAGTTAAAGATGGTGATCTCTATGCTTTGGTCTCCTACATAAATGATCAAGATTTAAATGTACCTCAACTTTATAAAAATGGAGAGTTGTTAGATGGTTATGAAGAATATCTTGGAGATTTTTTATTTGATATGGAAATAGAATAAACAAATCAGCAATTTTCATAAGCTAGTGAATAATATTGGTTTTTATTCTTGACTACTTAAGAGTAAAACAGTTTTTAGAACTTGAATTTGGTTTAACTATAAACCACTCATCCGATAAAAATAACCGTTTATAAGACCCACAACATTATAGGTGCTGTTCACAACATAAATTCTCTCAAAACAGCGTGTTCATATTATCTTTGACTTGTATTTGAGTAACGAAGTTTTTCCCCAAAGTAACAATGTTATGAAGATCAAAATCTAGTGCTACCGTTCCCCAAATCGGCGCACGAAATTTACAAGAAAACATACCCAAATTAAACTAGCACTTAACCTACGCTAAAGAAACTAAAAAACGCCTTCTTATTCAGAAGGCGTTTTTTGTTATTATAAAATTTGATTTGTATTTAGAATGCGTAGTTTAAACCTAACATCCAATACGTTTGTAGCTTGTTATCTACATTATCAAAAGTTGGTGTTGTTTGTGCAGGAACAGCTGTTGCATCAAATTGACCTAATGCAAAGTTCAAAGCTTCTTGCTTGTTGCTTCTTAAACCAAAATCAAAACCAACTCCAATATTTTTCCATAAGGTATATCCAAAAGAGTTGATCCAAGTTAAGTTAGATAAATCTCCATTTTCATAGCTCTGGAACATTGATAAGTTCGACTTGAAGTTTACAGCACCTATTTTCTTTGTATAATCTGCTACTATTTTAGCTCCTAATGAAGATTCGAAAACCGCATCATTATCAGCAAATACAAAGTTGTAGTTTAAAGGGTGAATAACCACTACTAAATCTTGAATAGGCGTCCAAGTACCACCAATACCAAAATCTAAATACCCAGGATTGTTGAAGTTGTTCAATAAAGTTGTTCTGTACTCCGCAAGAGCAGAAACCGCAAATTTTTCACTCAATTTACGACCATATAAAGAGGTTAATTGAAAAACATCGGTAGTTCCTTCAAAACTATCGCTATCGTTAGGATTAGCTTTGTTGTCTAATTTAACCCAAGCAAGATTTACATTGGCTGAATTTCTCCAGAAGAATTTTTCTTGTAAATTATTAGCAAAAGCATTTACCGTAAAACCTATGTTTCCTGCATCGTTGTTTGGTGATCCTTGAGCGTACCAGTTACTAAAGCTAGAAATACTACCACCGATAGTACCAAATGCTCCTTTTTTCCAGCCTGGCATAGCATCAATTTTAGATTGAATAGCGTTTACACGAGCTTGTATAGCAGCAATAGAATCTTTTTTCGGTGCTTGCTCCGCTTTTAATTCTTCTACGGTTTGAGCATATCCTGAAATCAATGCAAAACCTGCAAATAAAGTTACTATTGTTTTTTTCATAATGTAATGGGTTTAGTGTTTTTAAAAAAATTTGAAACGCAAAAGTAACAATTATATAAAGAATATTATACTAAGCTTTATTTTCTTTTGAACAAAGGCACAGAAGAACATGCTTCGCCATACATAACACTTTTGGCTACGGTTTGTATTTTAATAGTTGCCCATAAATAAGCATTAGCTGGTACAGGTTTATTACTACATCCTTTTATAATTACTGGTTTGTCTGCTAATTGAGATACTTCTAAATTTTCTATAATTGTCTGATATAATGAAGCTTCTAAATTTTCAAGATCACCAATGACAATTTTTTTTGCAAAAGGCTGTAATTTGGTACTGATAAGCATATATGCCCATCCAGGAATAATGGCATCAGAACTACATTGGAGTGCCACAAAAGTATCTTTATATTGTTCCCAATGATGATGGCCTAAGGTTTCTCTAAAGTCTTTTTCTCGAAGAATAAAACCTTCGTATAGCCAGTCTTTAATATCTAAAAGTACGCGCTTACCCTTTGGATAATAATCTTCCAAATCAAAAGTAACTAACTTACTTTGTGCTACTTTATTTACTATTTCTTCCATGTTAAATTCGTTGTTGGTTGTCAGTTGTCTGTTGATGGTTATCTGCGTTAAACCATTTTAAACTTCTTAGTTTTTTTAAACTTAAACTTTTTCACTAATGACTAACGACTCTTGCGCTGAGCGGAGTCGAAGTGTTAATTTGATTTTTCACTAATGACTAGCCACTAACAACCGTAAACTGTCAACTAAATTAAAGCATCCCCAATTCTAGTTTTGCTTCTTCGCTCATTAAATCTTGCGTCCAAGGTGGATCAAAAGTAATTTCTACTTCAGCATCTTTTACAGCATTTAGAGATTTTACTTTTTCTTCTACTTCCGCAGGTAGCGATTCTGCCACAGGGCAGTTCGGAGATGTTAAGGTCATTAATATTTTAACTTCCATATCTTCATTTACGAATACATCGTAAATAAGTCCTAATTCGTAGATATCTACAGGAATTTCAGGATCATAAATAGTTTTTAAAACCGTTACTATTTTTTCTCCTAATTCTGCTGTATCTATGGTTGTTTCTTCGCTCATCTTTTATTAGTTTCAGGTTTCTATTGTTTCTCACTTTGATTTCGCTCAATGCAAGGGTTTAAAGTTATATTCTTTTTGAATTAGTATATTTCGATACAAACTAAATCTTCAAACCTTCAAATTGTTACATTAAATAATATACACATTAAATACATTAACTCCCTCTTTGGGGGCTGGTGGGCTTTGCTATTTGTGTTTGATACGCTACCGCATACAATTTTATCTGCTTAATCATACTCACCAAACCATTGGCTCTTGTGGGTGATAAATGTTCTTTTAAACCAATATCATCTATAAATTGAGTATCAGCATCAATAATGTCTTGTGGTTTTTGGTTGCTAAATGCTCTAACTAGTACCGCTATAATTCCCTTGGTAATAATGGCATCGCTATCCGCAGTAAACACCAATTTATTGTCTTCTAAATCGGCATGTACCCAAACTTTACTTTGGCACCCTTTAATTACATTATCGTCGGTTTTGTATTCTTCTTTTATCAGCGGTAATGCTTTTCCGAGTTCAATCATATACTCATAACGTTGCATCCAATCTTCAAACATTGAAAACTCGTCAATAATATCGTCTTGTATTTCTTTTATATTCATTCTTAAAATTTCTTTCTTTACCCTAAAATGCTAATTTTAAACTACGCTACTAAGTTAATTTATTCCAACATGGCTTTTGCTCTTTTCACTCCTTCAACCAACACATCAATTTCTTCTTTTGTATTGTAAAAACTAAAACTTGCCCTAACCGTTCCTGGAATCTGAAAAAACTCCATAATAGGTTGAGCGCAATGATGACCTGTTCTGACAGCAATACCTAATTTGTCTAAGATCGTGCCAATATCATACGGATGAATAATGCCTACATTAAAAGATATAACTGCTGTTTTATTTTTTGAAGTCCCGTAAATTTTTAAGCCTTCTATTTGCAATAATTTATCGGTAGCGTATTCTAATAACTCATGTTCATAGGCTGCAATAGCATCAAACCCAATAGAATTCATATAATCTAAGCCAGCTCCCATAGCAATGCCACCACAAATATTGGGTGTACCTGCTTCAAACTTGTGCGGTAAACCAGCGTAGGTTGTTTTTTCAAAAGTAACCTCAGCAATCATTTCTCCGCCACCTTGATAGGGTGGTAATGTATTCAACCATGCTTCTTTTCCATACAAAAAACCAACACCTGTTGGTCCACATATTTTGTGGGCAGAAACCGTATAGAAATCAGCATCTAGTGCTTGTACATCTGCTATAATATGTGGAGCTGCTTGTGCACCGTCTATCAAAACTGCTGCTCCAACAGCATGTGCTGCATCAATAATTTCTTTTATGGGGTTGATAGTGCCTAAAGCGTTAGAAACATGATTACAGAAGACTAGTTTTGTTTTTTCGGACAGTAACGCATGGTATTTATCCATTAGCAACTCGCCGTCTAAACTCATAGGAATTACTTTCATTATCGCACCTGTACGCTCGCATAACATTTGCCACGGCACAATATTAGAATGATGCTCCATCGCAGAAACAAGAATTTCATCACCTTTCTTTAAAAGTGATGAAAAACCATTTGCTACAATATTTATGGCATGGGTTGTTCCTGATGTTAATATAATTTCGTGTGAATGTGCTGCATTAAAATGGGTTTGTACTTTTATTCTCGCTTCTTCGTATTTATCGGTTGCTTCTTGTGATAAAGCATGCACGCCTCTATGAATGTTAGCATTGTAATTACTGTAATAATCTACGATAACATCAATAACATATTGCGGTGTCTGTGAGGTGGCTGCATTGTCAAAATACACCAATGGTTTCCCATTAACTTTTCTTTTCAAAATAGGAAAATCTTCACGTATTTTTAAGATATCTAAAACAGTATGTATCATAGCACTAGTTTATGAACAAAGATAATAACTATGCCTTACATAGCCGATAAAGAAATAAGGTTTAACGTTAATTAAAGATATAGCCAACGGATAGTTGAAAGGATAGATTTCTGTTTTGAAACCCGTCTGAAAAAGAATTATCACGAAGGTTATTTGCAATTCCTAAATAAACTCTTGGCTGTAAAAATAAATAGTCGTTTAATGCATACGATAGCCCTGCCGCCAAGCCATAATCTAATCTGAACTCTCCATCTGTATTTATGCTTTCTCCTTGATCTCCGAAACCACTTTCTTTAATTTTTCCTTTTTGATGTAGTAAAAAAGCAACTTGTGGACCTACTTCCAGTGCTAATTTATTACTTATATGAAAACCTGCAACTATAGGAATTGATAAATAATTTTGCTGTGTGTTAATTTTAATATTTGCATCTCCTATTAGCTCCGAATTAAAATTATTAAGATCTCTATCTATAACAACCCCTTGACTACTATAAAAAACTTCTGGTTGAAAGTAAAATTTATTATTGACTTCTATAATCACAAAACCACCAGCTTGAAAACCTAGTCGAGGCTGAAAACCGTCCGTAAAATCACCAAAAATAGTAGAATAGTTCGCGCCTGCCTTTAGTCCGAATGTAGCTTCTTGGGCTATTGTAAAATTAACGACTAAAACGCTCGTTACTAAAAAAAATAGTTTTTTCATTTTAAATTGGTATTAAACAAAGAACTCCCAGCCTTTATAAGAATGGGAGTTTTATACTGCACTAGAATAGGCTACAAATCGAACCCTAAATTTACCCCTAACTTATTAGCTATTAATTTATTAATTCTAGTTTTTAA
This sequence comes from Cellulophaga sp., assembly GCA_030731855.1. Classification (GTDB taxonomy): domain Bacteria; phylum Bacteroidota; class Bacteroidia; order Flavobacteriales; family Flavobacteriaceae; genus Cellulophaga. Next base: position 9,654 of record JANQTG010000019.1, read on the forward strand.
TTCTGGAATACGAACACTTGCCAATACATTATTCGCAAAAGCGTACATTAAAAGTGCGTTGGCTTCTTTTCTAGGAATCCCACGAGATTGCAAGTAAAAAAGAGCATCTTCATCTAACTGACCAATGGTACAACCGTGAGAACATTTTACATCATCTGCAAAAATTTCTAACTGCGGTTTAGTATTTATGGTCGCTTTATCACTAATTAATATATTGTTATTTTGTTGAAAAGCATTTGTTTTTTGAGCTAATTTTTCAACGATGATTTTACCATTAAAAACACCCGTAGAGTTTTCGTCGTAAATACCTTTATAATCTTGGTGACTCTCGCAATTTGGCTCTATATGATGTACTAAAGTATGATGATCTACGTGCTGCTTTTCACCTAAAATGGTAACTCCCTTCATGGTAGAATCAATATATTCTCCGTTTTGATAGAAATTAAGATTGTTACGGGTTAATTTACCACCAAAACTAAAGGTGTGAACTTTTACAACACTCTTGTCTTTTTGGTTGATGTACGTATTGTCAATTAAAGATGCTTCTGCTGCATCATTTTGTATTTTGTAATAATCAACAATGGCATTTTTGGCTGCAAAAATTTCAGTGACAGCGTTTGTCAATACCTCGTTAGACGTTAAACTCTGGTGGCGCTCCATAATCTGAACCTCCGCATTTTCTTCTACAACAATTAAATTACGAGGTTGTAACATAATCGATGCCTCGTTACCTGTCGCAAAATGTAAAATTTCGATTGGCTTTTTAGGCATTTTGTTTTTAGGAATATAAATATAGACTCCTTCTTTGCTAAAGGCCGTATTTAAGGTGGTTAAAGACTCGTCTTTTGAAGCTATTTTATTAAAATAAACATCTATAATTTGTTTATACATTGGCTTATTTAAGGCCGAACTCATCAAACAAATATCAACCCCATCGTGAGTGGTTTCAGACAAATGAGAGCTAAACACCCCGTCTATAAAAACCACTTTATAAGTATCTATTTCATGAATAAAATACTTTTTTACGTCTTTATACTCTAGGGTGTTTGTTTGCTTTGGGAAAATACTAAAGTCTGTTTTCTGCAACGCATTTAAGGAAGTGTATTTCCAAGCTTCTTCTTTTTTTGAAGGAAAGCCTTTTATTTCGAAATTTTTCATGGCTTCAACGCGCACATCATGAACAGGATTATCAATATCCACATTGTTCTCAAATGCCATGAAGGAAGAAATTAATTTATCTTTTAACATAACTTAGTCTAATGTTTTAATGTCTAAAGTCGAATGTCATATTTAATTAAGCTTTGATTTTGTTCAAATACTTGATTAATCCACTCAACATTTTAGATATGTTTTCAATTTGTTGTTTTAATTTTAGAAAATCGTTCTCTTTTATATAGTGCAGATCAAATGCCAGATATAATTGAGATCTAACTTCTCCAGCAGATGCCTTTGCGACATATAAAAATTATAAATTCTTTATCAGTATTTCTTTCAAAACCTTCTGCAATATTAGAAGTAATAGAAATTGACGCTCGCCTTATTTGTTTTTTTAAGTCGAAATCCTTTGCAAACGCTTTATCATCAGTAATTTGATAAATAAGCTTATTTAACTCTCTGCCTTTCTGCCAAGCATTTATATCTTCAAATGAATTTATTTTAGACATCTTTTACTTTCGACATTGGACTTTGGACATTAGACTTTTTAAACGGTAACCTCATTTTTTAACCAATCGTATCCTTTTTCTTCTAATTCTAAAGCTAATTCTTTACCTCCCGATTTTACAATTCTTCCGTTGTGTAATACATGTACAAAATCGGGCACTATATAATCTAATAATCTTTGGTAGTGTGTAATCAACAGAACAGCATTGTCTTTACTTTTTAGCTTGTTTACACCATTTGCCACAATTCTAAGCGCATCAATATCTAAACCAGAATCGGTTTCGTCTAAGATGGCTAACTTTGGTTCTAACATCGCCATTTGAAAAATTTCGTTACGCTTTTTCTCACCACCAGAAAAACCTTCGTTTAGTGAACGTGATAAAAATTTACGATCGATTTCTAGCATTTCCGCTTTTTCACGAATTAATTTCAGCATTTCATTGGCTTTCATATCTTCTAAACCACGTGCTTTACGACTTTCGTTAATCGCCGTTTTCATGAAATTAGTCACCGAAACACCTGGGATTTCAACAGGGTATTGAAAAGAAAGAAAAACTCCTTTGTGAGCGCGTTCTTCTGGAGCACTATCTTCTAAATTTTCACCTTCTAAAATAACCTCACCTTCGGTTACTTCAAATTCTTCTTTCCCTGCAATTACAGAAGCTAAAGTACTTTTACCAGAACCATTTGGACCCATAATGGCGTGTACTTCACCTGCTTTAATTTCGAGGTTAATTCCTTTTAATATTTCTTTACCGTCTACACTAGCGTGTAAGTTGTTGATTTTTAACATTGTATTTGAGTTTAAAGTTTGAGGTTTAAAGTTTAAGGTTATTTAGACTTTGTACGCTCAATATCATTTTTTAATATATTATCTACTTAAAATTTTCAGTCAATTTTTCTGCTGCATTAGAAATTCCCCCTTTGGGGGTTAGGGGGCCTTTTACCCTACTGAGCCTTCTAAACTTATCTCCAATAACTTCTGCGCTTCCACAGCGAATTCCATGGGTAATTTATTTAAAACCTCTTTGCTGAATCCGTTTACAATTAAAGCGATAGCTTTTTCTGTTGGGATGCCTCTTTGGTTGCAATAAAACAATTGATCTTCTCCAATTTTACTAGTTGTAGCCTCGTGTTCTATTTGGGCCGATTTATTTTTCACTTCAATATACGGAAACGTGTGTGCACCACATTCGTTACCCATTAAAAGGGAATCGCACTGCGAAAAATTACGTGCATTATCAGCTCTACTTGCTATTTGCACTAATCCTCTATAACTGTTTTGAGATTTCCCAGCAGATATACCTTTTGAAATAATGGTGCTTCGGGTGTTTTTACCCAAATGTATCATTTTAGTTCCTGTATCTGCTTGCTGGTAATTGTTGGTTACTGCAATAGAATAAAACTCTCCGATAGAATTATCGCCTTTTAAAATACAAGAAGGATATTTCCAAGTTACCGCAGAACCTGTCTCTACTTGTGTCCAAGATATTTTTGCATTTTTCTCACAAATACCTCTTTTAGTTACAAAATTATAAACCCCGCCTTTACCGTCTTTACCACCTGGGAACCAGTTTTGAACGGTTGAATATTTTATTTCGGCATCATCTAAAGCAATTAGTTCTACAACTGCTGCATGCAATTGATTTTCATCGCGCGATGGTGCGGTGCAGCCTTCTAAGTAACTTACATAACTGCCTTCATCAGCAATAAGCAAGGTACGCTCAAACTGACCTGTACCTGCTTGATTAATTCTAAAGTATGTTGATAATTCCATAGGGCAACGAACGCCTTTTGGGATGTAACAGAAACTACCATCGGAAAATACCGCAGAATTTAAAGCTGCATAATAATTATCTTTTTGTGGTACTACGGAACCAATATATTTTTTAACTAGTTCAGGATGTTCTTTAATTGCTTCCGAAATAGAGCAAAAAATGATTCCTTTTTCTGATAAGGTTTTTTTGAATGTCGTAGCCACAGATACTGAATCCATCACAATATCAACAGCAACATTTTGCAGTTTCTTCTGTTCGTCAACAGAAATACCCAATTTCTTGTACATTTCTAATAACTGCGGATCAACATCATCTAAGGTTTTGTTAGGATCTGCTTTTTTTGGTGCTGAATAGTACGATATCGCCTGAAAATCTGGTTTTGTGTAGTGTACATTTGCCCACTCTGGCTCGGTCATTTCTTTCCAGATTTTAAACGATTCTAAACGCCAAAGCGTCATCCATTCTGGCTCTTCTTTCTTTTTAGAAATAGCTATAACAATCTCTTCATTTAAACCAATCGGAAATGTTTCTGATTCTATATCAGTATAAAAACCATATTCATACTCCTTGGTTTCTAACTCTTTCTTTAATTCTTCTTCTGTATATGCCATAATTTTAGTTAAAAAGTTAAAAAGTCAATAAAGTAAAAAGTATCATATCCTCTTTTTAACATATTTAATATAATTTGCGAGTTGCTTTGAAATATTCAAAACTAAATCTCTATGCTCATTTAATTCATTTTCTTGAAAATATCCTATTTCTTCCATTACGTTAAAAAGATTTCTAACTTCCCCAGCAGAAACTTTTGAAAAATAAAGAAATCGAACAAGTTCTTTATCAGTTTCTCTTTCAAATCCTTCCGAAATATTATTAGAAATTGAAATAGTAGCTCTTCTTAATTAATCTACCATTGCAAAGTCATTTTTCAAAGGACTTTTATTCATAAGTTGATAAATTTTTCCTGTAAAAACAATCGAAATTTTATAAACTTCTAAATCTTCAAAGGAACTATACATTAACTCTTTTTACTTATTTGCTATGTTCACTTTTTTAAAGAGAAAAACTCTCCCCACAACCGCAAGTTCTTTGCGCATTTGGGTTGTTAAAGACAAACCCTTTACCGTTGAGTCCGCCTGAATATTCTAAAACCGTACCCACCAAGTATAAAAAACTCTTTTTATCTACGATAATACGCACATTGTTATCTTCAAAAACTTTGTCGGTTTCTGTCGTCTGATTATCAAATTTTAGTTCATAAGATAATCCGCTACATCCGCCACTCTTTACGCCTACGCGAACATAATCTTTGTTCGAATCAAAGCCGTCTTCTTCCATCATGGAGATGACCCTTTTCTTTGCCGTTTCAGATACTTGAATCATACTTAATTTGGATTTAATCTAAATAATTTACAAATATAAGGTATAAGTCTCTTTTTTCCATACATCCTAACATTTTTATAACTTATTAAGGGATAAGGTTTATTGATAAATATGTCCAATGTCGAAAGTCGGATTTCAAAAGTTATCTAAAAAATGAGATAAATAAAAAGATTCAAAAAGAATGAACAGCACTAATCTGGGAAGTTCAACAATAAATAAATTCTTTCTACATTCGACATTTGACTTTTTGACTTTTTGACTCAAATTACATATTTCAATGTATTTTTGCATCATGATAGAAGATAAAGAACAAAAAAGAACCACTTTGCAAGCCTTAGGTGAGTTTGGCTTAATTGATCATTTAACTAGTAATTTTAAATTACAACATACTTCAACCATAAAAGGTATTGGTGACGATGCTGCTATATTGGACTTTAAAGACAAAAGGACTGTTCTGTCTACAGATTTATTGATCGAAGGCGTTCATTTTGACCTCAGTTATATGCCTTTGCGGCATTTAGGGTACAAGGCTGTAATGGTAAATTTATCAGATATTTATGCCATGAATGCTGTGGCTACCCATATTACAGTTTCTATAGCAGTATCTAACAGGTTTCCGTTAGAAGCTTTAGAAGAATTGTACGACGGAATTTCATTAGCCTGCGCAAAATATAATATTGATTTAATTGGTGGCGATACTACATCGTCTAAAACTGGTTTGTTGATTAGTATAACGGCTATTGGAGAGGCAAACGAAGAAGATATTACCTATAGAAGTGGTGCAAAAGCGCAAGATTTATTAGTCGTTTCTGGAGATTTAGGGGGTGCTTTTATGGGATTACAAGTTTTAGAACGCGAGAAAGAAGTTTTTAAAGTAAACCCTAATAATCAGCCTGATTTAGAACCTTATACTTATATTGTGGAGCGACAATTAAAGCCAGAAGCTCGTAAAGATATCGTAGAAATTTTACACCTTTTAGACGTAAAACCAACTGCTATGATTGATATTAGTGACGGACTTTCTTCTGAAATTTTACACTTATGTAAAAATAGTGATGTGGGTTGCGATTTGTATGAAGATAAGCTACCACTAGACCCAACGGTAATTTCTTCTTCAGAAGAATTTAAACTCAATAGTACTATCGCTGCTTTAAGTGGTGGCGAAGATTACGAATTGCTTTTTACCATAGATCAGAAAGATTTTGATAAAATAAAAGGAAACCCAAACCTTACGGTAATTGGTTATATGACTGACGCCTCGCAAGGAGTAAATTTAGTAGCTAGAGGTGGTGAAAAAATACCTTTAACTGCTCAGGGTTGGAATTCGTTTTCTGGGGAGGAATAAGCTATTTTGTCTGTGCACTTCGTGCTTGTCAAAAAGGTGTTTTCAACATTCTCAGTAGAATCAGCAGATCCCGCCATGCGGTGGGATTAGTAAAACCCTAGTTTTAATACGTTGCTTCGCAACTTTTAAAACTAGGGTTTTACTAAAAATTCCCGAAAATACATAGGGATCCTAATTTGTTTCTCCAAGGGCAGCGGATAAACAATAGTTAGGGCTATATATTCTCAGGAATAAATATAGAACTTCTAAACCACTCAGGGCCGAAATTCAGGTGCCAAGCATAATTACGCCACTTGTTGTGACGAACGATGTCTTTTTTGATACAAATTTTGAAGCGTATCGTTAATATCTTGCATTTCAGGAGTTAATCTTGATAAATTTCCTTTAGCATCTGTAGTAACTTGTTTTTCGCAATGGATACATTTATATTCTTTTATGTGCGAAGTAATTTTCTTTGAAACTGAATAATGGTGTCCGAATATGGAGCAGCAAGCAGTATTAAATTTAGAAAGTACTTTTTTCATAGGTTAAGTTTTTTAATATGCAAGTAAGTTTTGGGGAAACTAATTGTGCAATTTGGTTAGGTATAAATTTATTTACAATCGATATTAGTAGGTTTTATTTTTCTAGAACGGAAGAACATTCTTTTTTATTGAATTTGATTTTAAATTTTCGATGAACGGATGCTTTAAAAATATTTTATCGATAAAACGTAAATATCATCGCCAAAAAACACTGCGCGATTCTTAATTTTTCAAGTATCTTTCGTCTCTATTTTTTTTGGATTATGAACAACAGCAAAGAAACCCTAGTTACTGCGTTTGCCTTATTTTCTTTATTTTTTGGCGCTGGTAATTTAATATTTCCGCCTTTATTGGGTTTTCAATCTGGGAACATGTGGTGGTTGGTTGCAATTGGCTTTTGCTTATCCGCAGTTTTGATTCCTATTTTCGGCATTTTGGCGCATGCTAAACTGCAAGGCACTATTTTCGATTTTGGCAAAAAAGTATCGCCAACGTTTAGCCTCGTCTATTCTGTTTTAATTTATGTGATTTGTATTGTTTTACCTTCTCCAAGAACCGCTTCGGTAACCCATGAAATTGCTATTCTCCCTTTTTTCGATACCCCGTATATTTTAACGAGTATCATTTATTTTAGTCTTGTTTTTGTTTTTGTGATGAATCGTTCTAAAATTCTTGATTTATTAGGTAAGATTTTAACGCCTGCTATTATTTTAATTCTTTTTGCAATTATTGGTATTACGCTTTTTACTATCGATTTTAATTTTGGTGCTACTAAATTTGCTAGTCCGTTTACGCATGGTTTTCAAGAAGGTTATCAAACCTTTGATGCTATTGCGGCTATTGTGGTGGGCGGCGTTTTAATTATATCAATCAATTTAAAAAATAAAGAAGCCGACTACAGCAGTAAAAAAGTACTCATTCGAAAAGCCGCATGGATTGCTGGGTTAAGTCTATTTTTTATTTATTTGGGTCTAATTTTAACGGGTGCTCTTTTTCATGGTTCTTTTGATGCTACTATTTCTAGAACAGCATTGTTAAGTGGTATAAGCTTAAAAACACTTGGAAATACCGCTAACTTATTATTAAGTATTTTGGTGAGTCTAGCCTGTTTTACAACTGCTGTTGGTATTGTTACTGGTACGGCAGATTTTGCTAAATACCTCTTCAAAGGGTCAGATAAAGCATTTTTGATCACCGCAATTTTAAGCTGTATTTTAGGTGTATTAATGGGGCAGTTTAATGTAAATACGATTATTACGATTGCGATTCCTTCTCTTATGTTTGTTTATCCGATAACCATTGTACTTATTCTTTTAAATGTAGTGCCTGATAAATATGCCTCTGTTTTAGTTTTTAGAACGGTAGTCATTACCACTATTATTTTTAGTATTCCTGATTTTTTAAATAGCATTGGACATCCGTTAGCAACCGAAGGAGGAATACTTGAATGGATGCCATTACAAAACTATGGCATGGGTTGGGTGTTGCCTTCCTTACTAATTTTTTTGGTGGTGAATTTGGTTTTTGGCAGGAAAAGTTAACTAGCCTTCAATAGCTCCATTTCATTATTTTCAAAAACGGATTACCAGCCCAATACCATTTGCGTTTGTCTTTAAAGTATAAGTTGGTTTGAAGTTATATTGACTCGTTGTATCCAAAGAGCTATTATATGCTTCTACTCCTTTCTTAGCTTTTTTATTACCCGATATCGCCAATGGAACGGCTACACCAATTAAACCTGCACCTATTCCAGCGATTGTCCAACTGTCATTACCTCCTCCCAATGCATTTCCAATAGAAAAACCAACTAAAGCACTTCCTGAATTACCTAGAATCCACGCAAAAGTTTTTTCTGTACGAGCCTTTCTAATTAATTCATAAGAAGATGTGTTATTCTCTACTATCTTCATTAGTTGTTTCATTTTAATTGATTCCCCATTTTGATAAAAATCATAACCTGCAAAATGCTTTTCCATTTCAATTTTTTGAGCCGTACATATGCTTATGCCTATAAACACAGAACATAAAGCTAAAATTGTTTTTTTCATCTTTTTTTCAATATTTAATTCATATAAACTATGGTCTGCCTCTATTGTTGATTATTCATTTATGTTTAAATATTGTTTCATTTGGTCAACATAAACTTCAAATGCTTCTTTACCTTTTACGGTAATATTACAAAAGGTCTTTGGATAATTATTTTCAAAGGTTTTCTCTACCTTAATATATTTCGCTTCTTTTAATTTCTTTAATTGGTGACTTAAATTTCCTTGTGTAGTTTGTGTTTGTTCTTTTAGAAAATTAAAATCGGCCTTATGTACATTTATAAGAATAGAAACCACTGCTAAACGCACTTGCTGATTTAAAATGGCATCTAAATTGTCATATTTCATTAGTCTGAATTTTTTAATAGATAAGCAGGAATTAAATATCCTGTTATAATCGCTAAAGCATTAAAAAGTAGTATTGTGGTTGTATCTACAAATAAACAGGTAACAGCAAATACAAAGAAAAATATTCCTCCTACGATTAATGGCTTAAATTTCATTATTAAACCTGACACTAAAGTTCCTATACCTGCTAATAATAATACAAAAATTGCGGGTTGAACTTCTAACCAAAGTGAAATAAAAACGGATATCATAAAAGAAATGCCCAATACAACCCATAAGTATTGAAGAAATAGCTCAAAATAGGTTTCATAGGGTTTTGTTTTCTCCTTTTTTTTGGCATAAATAATACTTCCTGCCCAACCGATGGGTACAAGAATCATCCAAGGCACATAACTCTTATCTGTATTCGAAAAGGTTTCTAAAAAATAATGTGCGAAAGCCGCAATAGCTATAATCCAACCCCACCATAAAAAATAAAAGCTTTGTCCTTTGATGTTTTCTTTGGTCAGACTTATCGCCTGTGAGATAATCTTTAGACTTTCATTCGGATTTAATTGATTTGTCTTTTCCATAATTATAAATTTTATAAACTATAATTCAAATATAATGTAGTTTGCATTACAAACCAAATATTTGAAAAAAAATCGTTCTATATTTTTTCAATTAGAGTGTCAATATGAGTTCTTCACTTAAATTACTACCCATGAATACGCTCAGATTGACCATATTTTTGAATAATCTCCCCTTCTAGCACCAAAAGTTCTTTCCATTGTTTATCTACATCAATACCTTGGCCATATTTTCTGGCGAAGCCTAAAAAAGTAGTGTAATGCCCCGCTTCGCTGATCATTAATTCTCTATAAAACTTAGCGAGTTCTTGATCTTTTATGTTTTCTGAAAGCACTTTAAATCGTTCACAACTGCGCGCTTCAATCATTGCCGAAAATAGCAAGCGATCTACCAATGCTTGTTGACGGTTGCCGCCTTTTATGCGCACTTTAAACAATTCATTTACATAACTATCTTTACGTTCTCGGCCTAAAGTAAAACCGCGTTTTTTGATAATATCGTGCACCATTTGAAAATGTTCTAATTCTTCTTGCGCTAACAATAATAAGTCAGTCACTAAGTCGGTTAACTCAGGATTATGCGCAATAATACTAATGGCATTGGTGGCTGCTTTTTG
>JANQTG010000019.1:20021-26343 GCA_030731855.1 Cellulophaga sp.
GCCGCATTTTTCCACAAAATTAACTCTTTTTTATCCTCAGGAATATTTAAGTTTTTCATGAATTTTAAGTACGATTTCATATTAGAAATAGGCCAATCGGTACCATATAGCAAATACTTTGGATTACCAGCATAGGTAATCATTTCCTCTATTCCTTTTTTCATAAACTTCTCGAACTTACTAGAAAAATCGCCTAAAACTAAGCCTGAAACATCAGCATATACATTTTTGTTTTTGTAAACTACTTCCATACAATCTTTGATCCACGGATTACCTACATGGCAAATCACGATTTTTAAATCAGGATAATCCACTGCTAGATCGTCAATATGTATAGGGTGCGAATACTTAATTCTGCCTGTGGGTGCATAAGTATCGCCTGAATGAAACATTACAGGCACATCATATTCTATAGCCATTTCATATACTACTTTAAACCGAATATCGTTGGGGTAAAATGGTTCGTAACCCGGATAAAACTTTAAGGCTTTAACTAATCCGTTTTTAAGGTAATCCCCTATTTCGCGTAAATCGTGATGGTTGTAATGCAAATAACTAATACCAGCAACAACGCCTAAATTAGGCCTTCCTGCAATCGCTTCAACCACTTGTTTAGTACTCGGCCTATGTTCATTTACTTTATAAGAGGTTAATACTAGAGAGTAATCTACCTTATTCTCTAACATGGTTTCCGTTAGTTTATTCAAACATTCGTCGAGCGAAACTACTCTGTCTTCGTGGTAATTGTTGATATGCGTGTGTACGTCTATAATCATGCTAGGAAATTAGATTTTTATCTTTTTACTTTTTTGAGTTTGTTTGATTAAATGCTATTTAAAAGTATCGTGTTTTAGAAATCTTTCTACAATAAAAAAGATGCTTCGACAAGCTCAGCAAGACATTTATCTTTCTAATAGGCCTTCATCGAAATTTCAAATTGAGAATTAATTTACCCATTCATTAAACTTTCAATCTCTTCAATTTCAATCGGAATATTTGCCATTAAATTAAAAGGTGCGCCTTTTTCTTGGATGACGACATCGTCTTCTAAACGAATGCCCATTTTTTCATTCGGAATATAAATACCCGGTTCTACGGTAAAAACCATATTGGCTTTCATCGGTGTTTTCAATGCACCATAATCATGCGTATTTAACCCGATATGGTGACTTGTGCCATGCATAAAATATTTTTTATAGGCTGGCCATTCTGCATCTTCACTTTGAACATCGGCTTTATCAAGTAAACCTAACCCTAATAATTCTGAAGTCATTATTTTACCTACTTCTTTATGATATTCCGCCCAAATGGTTCCAGGAACTAACATATTTGTAGCTTCATTTTTTACGCGAAGTACCGCGCTATATACTTCTTTTTGTCGGGCTGTAAATTTTCCGCTTACGGGAATAGTTCGGGTTAAATCGCTAGAATAATTGGCATATTCAGCCGCTACGTCCATTAGAATTAAATCGCCAGATTTACATTCTTTATTGTTCTCTATATAATGCAACACATTGGCATTATTTCCTGAGGCGATAATAGGCGTGTACGCGAATCCTTTTGATCTGTTGCGAACAAATTCGTGTAATAATTCTGCTTCTATTTCATGTTCCCAAACACCCGGTTTTACGAAAGATAAAAGTCGTTTAAATCCTTTTTCGGTAATATTACACGCTGTTTGCATCAAACTAAGTTCTTCTGGTTCTTTGACGCCCCGAATTTCTTGTAAAATAGGATTACTTTTTGCGTATTGATGGGCGGGGAATTGTAATTTACATTTCTGAATAAACCGATCTTCTCTTGTTTGGGTTTCTACTACTTGCCTATAATGTTCGTTGGTATTAAAATAGATGGTATTGGCTTCGGTCATTAAATCAAAAAACACCTTGTCAAAATCGCCCAACCAATAAATAGTTTCAATTCCTGATATTTCTGTAGCTTTTGCTTTGGTTAATTTTTCTCCTTCCCAAACCGCAATATGGGCATTGGTTTCACGGACAAATAGTATTTCTCTGTGCTTTTTATTTAAAGCTTCTGGGAATAAAAGCAAAATCGTTTCTTCTTGGTCTGCGCCCGATAAGTAAAAAATATCTCTGTGTTGTTCAAAAGGCATAGTGGCATCTGCACTTATTGGATAAACATCATTCGAATTAAAAACAGCAATACTTTTAGGCAACATTTGCGCCATAAACTTTTTTCTGTTTTTTATAAATAAGGTGTTCGGAATTATAGTGTACTTCATAATAATCTATTTCTTTTTAAAAAAATCTGACTTTTATTACTCGTTTTTTGATGGATTTTTCCCAAAAATAGGAATTTAAAGACAGAAGTACTTAAAAGTGCCTAGTTATAATGGTATTTTTTTACTTAAGATTTACTAACTTTCGAACCACTAATTTCAATCTATTACTAGCATGTATAAATCATTACTTTTCGTTTTATTTTTTTCTACTTTCTTAGGCTTTTCACAAATAAGCCCAACCTCGTCAGATGTGGTTGAAAAAGCTTTAGCCCAGAAAGAAAAAATAGCAAAAACATCTATAGTAAAAAATATTTCATTCGAAAATATTGGCCCAACAGTTATGAGTGGCCGCGTAGTAGATGTAGACGTGAATCCTGAAAACCCAATGGAGTTTTATGTAGGGTATGCTTCTGGAGGCCTTTGGCACACGAATAATAATGGAACTACTTTTACGCCTATTTTAGACAATAGCCCAACTCAGAATGTGGGAGATATTGCTGTGGATTGGAAAAATGGTACCATTTGGGTAGGTACAGGAGAAAACAATGCATCGCGCTCTTCTTATGCCGGAATTGGTATGTTAAAATCTACCGATAAAGGCAAAACGTGGCAAAATATGGGCTTACCAGATTCGCATCATATTGGAAGAATTATTATAAACACGAATAATCCTGATGAAGTGGTGGTTGGTGTTACTGGTCATTTATACACACCAAATGAAAATAGAGGTGTCTACAAAACTACCGATGGTGGTAAAACTTGGATAAAAACTTTATACATAAATGATGTTACGGGTATCATTGATATCGCACATGCTCCATACAACCCTACTATTTTATATGCCGCTGCTTGGGAAAAAGATCGTAAGGCTTGGGATTTTATAGGGAACGGTAACGGTTCTGGTATTTACAAAAGTACTGACGGTGGAAGCAGCTGGACAAAAATATCAACCGCCGCAAGTGGTTTTCCCACTGGTGAAGGTGTCGGAAGAATTGGCCTAGCTGTTTTTGACGAAAATACGGTATATGCAGTTCATGATAATCAATTTAGAAGACCGGAAGATAAAAAATCAGACAAAAAACCAAATGGCTTAACCAAAGAAGATTTTAAAACCATGTCTGCCGAAGATTTATTAAAAATTGAGGATAAAAATTTAAATGAATTTTTAAAAACAAATGGTTTTCAAGAAAAATATAGAGCTGATAATGTAAAGCAATTGGTTCGCAGCGGTTCTGTAAAGCCAAAAGATTTAGCCGCTTATTTAGAAGATGCTAATGCTATGCTTTTTGATACGCCTGTTATTGGTGCAGAAGTGTACCGAAGTAATGACGGAGGCAAAACTTGGAAAAAACAAAACGAGGATTATATAGACGATTTATTTTATAGTTATGGCTATTATTTTGCTCAAATAAATGTAGATCCAAGTAATGTAAATAAAATTTATTTAGCTGGGGTTCCCATTATAAAATCTGATGACGGTGGAAAAACCTATACCTCAATTAACGGAGATAACGTGCACGCCGATCATCATGCTTTGTGGATCAACCCAAAAATGTCAGGGCACTTAGTAAACGGAAACGATGGTGGCGTTAATATTTCTTATGACGATGGCGCAAATTGGATTAAAAATAATTCGCCAGCCGTTGGCCAGTTTTATGCCATAAATGTAGACAATGAAAAGCCCTACAATGTGTATGGTGGCTTGCAGGATAATGGCGTTTGGAAAGGATCAAGCAATGCACGAGAGAATGTTAGCTGGCATCAAAGTGGCGATTATCCTTGGAAATCTATCATGGGCGGCGACGGAATGCAAATACAAATAGACCGTCGTAATTCGAATGTAGTGTATACAGGATATCAATTTGGAAATTATTACCGTTTAAATCTTGACAAAGACGCACAAAAATACATTCAGCCTAAACACGAATTAGGAGAATCTCCATATCGTTTTAATTGGCAAACCCCTATTCTACTGTCTTCTCACAATCAAGATATTTTATATTTAGGTGGCAATAAACTACACCGTTCTTTAAATCAAGGTGATGATTGGGAAACCATTTCGCCCGATTTAACCAATGGTGGAAAAGCGGGGAATGTTGCCTTTGGAACACTAACGACCATTTCAGAATCGCCTTTTAAGTTTGGACTTATATATACCGGTAGCGATGATGGATTGCTACAAGTAACCCAAAACGGCGGTGGTACCTGGGAAAATATTTCTTCTACCCTGCCTAATGATTTATGGGTAAGTCGCGTTGCAGCTTCAAAACACAAAAAAGAGCGCGTTTATGCTACTTTAAATGGCTATAGAAATGATGATTTTACCGCTTATGCATATGTTAGTGAAGATTCTGGAAAAACATGGAAAAATATAGGAAATAGCATTCCTGCTTCGCCTGTAAATGTTATTCTAGAAGACAACAGCAATGAAAATTTATTGTTTTTAGGGACGGATAACGGACTATATGTTTCTTTTAATCAAGGAAATTCATGGGAAGTATTCCAAAACGGAATTCCGAATGTAGCCGTTCACGATTTAGTGCTACAGCCCCAAGCAAAACACCTTTTAGTGGGTACCCACGGAAGAAGTATTTACAGAACAGATATTTCGAAGTTACAGCAGATGAATTCGGTAGTATTAGCTAAAAAATTCCATGCTTTTCCTGTAGAAAAAATTAAACACTCAAGCCGATGGGGAAGCTCTAGAAGTTCTTGGGGAAAAGCGCAAACGCCTGGTTTAGATTTTACTTTCTACTCGTCGAAATCAGGAATGTATGAAGCTACGATAGTAGCTGAAAACGGAATTTCGGTAAGTGCCACAAGCATTAATGCCGACGAGGGTTTAAATGTACTGTCGTATGATCTAGCCTTTTCAAAATCTGGAAAATCGAACTATTTAAAACAAGTAAAAACAGAATTACTAGAGGCTAATGACGGCAAAACCTATTTACCAAAAGGAAAATATGAAATTCAGATAAGTGGTAATGGCGTTAACGAAAAAATTCCTTTTGAGATAGAAGCCCCCTAACCCTGCCTGTCGGGCAGGCAGGCCCCTAAGGGGGAATTAAAAATAACTGAGCATTAAATTAGCAGTTAGAATACCGCATTCTCCAAGAATCTAATGATTTAAAAAGTCCAGTAATCTAAAGATTACTTTAACAATTATGGAACTAACTTTAAGCATTCCTGCTTTACTTTTCCCTGCAATTTCATTAACGATGCTTGCGTATAATGCTAGGTATTTGGCTATTGCTGCTTTAATTCGGCAATTGCATCAAAAATTTAAAGAAACTGGTTCGTCATCGGTAAGCTTACAGGTAAAAAAACTTAGTAAACGCTTAACTATTATTAAGAATATGCAGGCAGTCGCCATTCTAAGTTTTCTTTTGGCGGTAATTACTATGTTTTTGATTTATATTGAACTCCGTTTTTGGGCAAATTTAGTTTTTGTGGTCAGTCTTATTTGCTTAATGATTTCGCTTATTTTATCGCTTATTGAAGTTCAAATTTCTACTAAAGCGCTGAGTATACAGTTGAAGGATTTAGAGTAACAAATGAATTTTGAGTTTTAAGTGTTCTCTTCCGAATAAACCGAGTGGTTGGTTTTTAGGTGGTAAGATTCAATCAAAAACTTTGGATTTTAGTTTAAAACTCCCAAAATGACTTTTATCGGCATTCAATCCTATTTTTTTGTTGTTAAATAAAACTAAACAAACTAAATAGTTTGTTTAAGATGCCCATTATTTTATTCCAAATACTGTATTTTTCGCTCTTTCTGTTTAATTCTTTCTGAAAAAAAAGGCGTAAAAACATATGAAAAAATAAACAAAATCAGATTACTTATTCTGATTCTAAATAAGAAGAGTATTCGATTTAAAGTTTGTTAATAACTTGTCTGTGCAGTAAATTTGTATTCAAAAAATAAACGACAAATGAGCGGATTTTTTAAATCTTCGATTGGGAGAAAGTATGCTATGGCGCTTTCGGCCTTTTTCTTAATGTTTTTTCTTCTTCAGCATTTAGCGATTAATATGCTATCTGTTTTCAGTGCCAATGCCTTCAACGAAGCTTCTCACTTTA
>JANQTG010000020.1 GCA_030731855.1 Cellulophaga sp.
TTAGGACGCCAGGTTTTCATCCTGGTAACAGGGGTTCGATTCCCCTACGGACTACAAATTCAATGTAAGTATTGAAAATTATAAATGTTAAGTTGAAAGTTAGTATAAACTGATCTTAATTTTTAATTTATCATTATCAAATTTAAATAAAGAAAAATGGCAAATCACAAGTCAGCATTAAAGAGAATTAGAAGAAACGAATCAGTACGTTTACGTAATAAGTATCAACACAAGACAATGCGTAATGCATTAAGAAAATTGCGTGGTGAAGAGGATAAAAAAGCTGCTGAAACATTGTACCCAACAGTTGTTAGTATGATTGACAGATTAGCGAAGCGAAACATTATTCATTCTAATAAGGCTGCTAACTTAAAAAGTAAATTAACAAAACAAATAGCTGCTCTTTAATTAGCTCTATTTTTTTACTGTTTTATATAGAAGCGCTCATTCTTTTGATAGAGCGCTTTTTTTATTGCTTTGTTTTTAGCTTGCTTCTCATAAGTATAAAGCCATATATAAAAAAACCATACATTACATTTACAAGTATAAGATGTAACCTTCTTATAGTATAATATAAGGTCATATTTTCTAAATTTGAATACGTATAATATGTAATTATTGGTATAATCCCTAAGGTAAATACTAATAAACCTAGACTAATCCAAAAAAGTAAGCTCTCCTTGGCGAATTTATTTCTAAGAATTTTTGGTTGTTTTAAAAGGTATAAAATAATGCAAAAGCTTAAAACTATACTTCCGTAAATGGCGGCATACAACTGGTATTGCAAATAATAATCTTGAATAAAAATATTTGCTATTGCAACAATAACATAACTATAAGATAGTATAAAAATAATTTTTTTATATCTTATGTTCTTTACTAAACTCCAATAAATGTAGTAGAAATATAACATGAAAATTGTAGAGTAAATGTTATAAATCACAAAATTATAACTAGAATAGAAGCCAGATACTACAGGATTAAAATCAGGATTTTGTTTTATTAAATACCCTAAAAATTCACTCAAAAAAGTATACGTTAAAAGTATGGGCAGATATTTTAATGGCGTTTCAAAATAATAAGCGTAGCTGTATAGCGCAACAAAAATAGTTGCTCCATAAACATATAAAAAAGAATTTTCAAGTATTAGGTCAATTGTTTCGTTCATAATAATAATGATCTTTAATTAATTAAAAATCAGTATCTGGGTACGGAGGCGGTTGCATTTGGCTTAGGTTCATAATTAAGCTTTGTTCGTCGTCTTGAAATGTACTTGAATTAAAATTAGGTATCATAGAAGCATATGATTTATGTGTAGTTTTCCTATTTCCTAATCCTTTATCTATCAAATAAGGATAATCTCGAATTAAAGCCGCTTCTTTTTTTCCATTTGATAATGTTTTAATATAAAAACCCAAATTTATAGTATCAACTTTTATAGTAGGTAAGATAAAGAATGTATTTTGTCGAGGGTGTTTTATATCCCTTTTGTTTGAATAGGCTTTTTTATCAGGATAGGTAGAGAAATAAAACCGTAACGTTTCAACTTTTACGCCAGCAGTTTTTGCTTCTTGTTCTACAAAGGCAATATAATTTTTTACAGTTTCTATATCATATTCTCCAAATCTTGAAGCAACAAATTTAGTACCATCTTCATTTGGTTTTTCTGAGGCTTCAATTATATTCACACGTTTTTTGGTATACGTATCGTAGCCATCTTTAGCTTCTTTAATACTTATTAACTTTTCAGGTGCTTTGACATCTCTTTTTTCTACCGACTCTATTTCTGAATGCTCCTGATTTTTATCTTCATTGGTGTCCTTTTTTTCCGTGTTACATGCCAAAAATAGAGCGCATAGAATCATGATTAAGCCTAAATTTCTTTTACTTTTCATACTATTAAATGTTAAAAATTAATAAATAAAACAGTGCAATTACGAACTTAGGGGGGAAGAAATATATTTCGAATGCTTTGTAAATATATCTTAAATTATACAAAGTAAATAGGGAATGCTTAAAAAACAAAAAGCCCAATAGAATCAACTATTGAGCTTTTTATAGTATTCAGTGTATTATTACTGACTCATAGTCATTAAAAACTCTTCATTATTTTTAGTCTGTTTAATGCGTTGTTCTATAAACTCCATCGCTTCAACAGGGTTCATGTCAGCTAAGTATTTACGTAGAATCCACATGCGCTGTATTGTTTTTTCATCCAACAACAAATCATCTCTACGTGTGCTTGATGAAGTAAGATCTATGGCAGGGAATATTCTTCTGTTCGATATTTTACGATCTAACTGTAATTCCATATTACCAGTTCCTTTGAATTCTTCAAAAATAACCTCGTCCATTTTAGAACCGGTTTCAGTTAAAGCAGTTGCAATGATAGATAGAGATCCGCCATTTTCGATATTTCGTGCAGCGCCAAAGAAGCGTTTTGGTTTGTGTAATGCGTTTGCATCAACACCACCACTTAATACTTTTCCTGATGGTGGTTGAACAGTGTTATATGCTCTAGCTAGTCTTGTAATAGAATCTAATAAGATAACAACATCATGTCCACATTCTACCAAACGTTTTGCTTTTTCTAAGACAATATTTGCGACACGTACATGTTCTGTCGCCTCTTTATCAAAGGTTGAAGCTACAACTTCACCACGTACATTACGTTGCATATCGGTAACTTCTTCCGGACGTTCATCAATTAATAAAATAATTTGATACACCTCAGGGTGATTAGCAGCAATAGCGTTTGCTATATCCTTCAATAACATGGTTTTACCAGTTTTTGGCTGTGCCACAATCATACCTCTTTGTCCTTTTCCTATAGGAGAAAACAAATCGATAATTCTTGTAGAAATTGTCCCTTGGCGATCTGATAAATTAAATTTTTCTTGTGGAAATAATGGGGTTAAATGCTCAAAAGAAACACGATCACGTACCACTTGAGGGTCAATTCCATTAATTTTATTCACTTTAATTAAAGGAAAATATTTTTCACCTTCTTTCGGAGGTCTTACGTTTCCTAAAACAGTATCTCCCGTTTTTAATCCAAACAATCTAATTTGCGATTGAGAAACATAAATATCATCAGGAGATGATAGGTAATTATAATCTGATGAACGCAAAAAGCCATAGCCATCTTGCATAATATCTAAAACACCTTCGCTGGCAATAATGCTATCAAACTCGTATTCAGGTTCTTTGTACCTGTTTTTAAGATCTTTGTCAAAATTATTATTCTTTTCCTGCTTAGGGCGCGGATTAGGTTTATTTTGATTTGGATTCGTGTTTTGATTAGGGTTGCTATTCTGGTTCGGATTGTTATTTTGATTCTGGTTCGCATGAACCGGAGTCTTTTTTTGAAAATCCTTTTTTTGATTCGGATTATTCGTATTTTTTTTAGGAGCTACGGGTGGTTGCTTAGCAGCTTCAACTTTTTGCTCTTGTACCGGTTTTGGAGAAGTAACCTTATTTAAGGGTCTCGGATTGGGTTTATTTGCTACAATCCTTTCTTTTTTCTCTTCTATTTTTTCTACGTTTTCGGCAGGTTTTTGAACTCTTGGTTTCTTAGGCCTAGGCACGCTTTTTTTCGGCTTAACAGTTTTCTCTGTAGTTGTTTTGCCTAAAGCTTCTTGAACAACTTTTGGGTTTGCTGCTTGTACATCTAAAATTTGATATACTAAGTCTAATTTTTTTAAGGTTTTGTACTTAGGTACTTTTAAACCGTCTGCAATTTCCTGTAACTCAGGAAGCTTTTTTGATTTTAAATCTGAAATCTCAAACATTAATTTGTTGAATAAATTATACGTCTCTAAATAATTGAAGTGTGGTAAATCTAGATATATTTTTAGGAACGATGTCCTTAAATTTGGTAAGTGTTAGATTATAACAGAACAATATTACAAATTATTTTCAATATTTCATTGATATTTCTTAAAAAGACACTTATTTTGCAGTCAGAAATTAAACAAACATTAATGATTCAAAGAATACAGACCTTTTATTTGTTATTAGTTATACTTTTAACGGCGGCTTTACCGTTTTGGGTTAACCTGTGGTCTGACGCAAAAGGAAAAGAAATTTTTGCTAAAAATGATGTTTTAATTTCTGGCGCTTTTATGGGAGCCGCTGTTTTGGCTTTAGTGGCTATTTTATTATATAAGAAACGACAAAATCAGTTTGTAGTAAACAGATTGAATATGATATTAAATCTTTTTTTACTAGGATTTTTCGTTTATCGATCGCTAAATTTATCTGGAGAAATTGAGGTTTCTGAGAAAGGTATTGGGATGCTGATTCCTATTTTTTCTATCGTTTTTTTAGTCTTGGCCAACAAGGCTATTAGGAAGGATGAGGATCTTGTAAAATCTGTTGATCGCTTGCGTTAAACCTAACATCTTAGTAGTATTAGTGCGTTAAACCCGGGGTTGTTCCCGGGTTTTTTATTTCCTCCCCCAACCCCTCCAAAGGAGGGGAGCTCAGCATCGATTATGTTTTAAATTTGGTGATTTTCCATTTTAACTAATGATTTTCCATTTTCCATTATGAATTACTAACGACTAACTACTAATTACTCATTTTCAATTTTCCATTATTAATTATCTATTATCTTTCCCCTAATTCGATAACCACTAAATCTGTTATTTTTTCACCATCAATTACAAATTGCAGCATAGTTCTAACTTGGTGAAAGCCATGTTTACCACAAGCTCCAGGGTTCATGTGGAGTAAGTTTAGTTTTTTATCAAACATCACTTTTAAAATATGAGAATGGCCTGATATAAATAGCTTTGGCGTATGTTGTTTTATTTCTTCTCTAATTCTTGGACTATATCGGTTAGGATAACCACCAATATGTGTCATCCAAACAGCAACACCTTCACACATAAATTTGTTGTCTAGAGGAAATTCTAACTGCGCTTTATGATCATCAATATTACCGTAAACCGCTCGTAATGGTTTTAGTTTTTGTAAGGTATCAGTAACTTCTAAACTACCAATATCGCCAGCGTGCCATACTTCATCTGCTTGCTTTACATATTTTAAAATAGCGTCATCTATATGGCTATGCGTATCGGAGAGTAATAATATTTTTTTCATTTAATGTGTCTAAATGTCAAATGTCTAAAGTCAAAAGTCGAAAGAAAAAATTAATGTATTAATGTAAAAATGATATATCTACTGATCACTAGCTACTGAAAGACTACTCACTAAGGTCTATTTTTCCTTACCTTTGTTTTTCACAAAAATAACCTATTCTGTTGAGATATTTTGTAGACTTCTCCTACTTTGGAAAGCAATATCATGGTTGGCAAATACAGCCAAATGCGAGTACTGTTGAAAAACTTATGGAAGATGCTTTTTCAACACTTTTAAGAGAAAAAATAGATTTGATAGGTGCCGGTAGAACTGATGCTGGTGTGCATGCGAAACAAATGGTTGCTCATTTTGATACGGATGAAATTATCGATTGTGAAGATTTAGTCTATCGATTAAATGCTTTTTTACCTTCTGATATTGCTGTTAAAAATATTTTTGAAGTCACAGAAAATACACATGCACGTTTTGATGCAATTTCTAGAACTTATGAATATTGGTTGGTGCAAGATAAAAATCCGTTTTTAAAAGCACATGCACATTATGTAAAATTTCCTTTAGCTATTGAAAAAATGAATGAGGCCGCTAAAATTTTAATAATGCATACCGATTTTGAGTGTTTTTCAAAGTCGAATACCGATGTAAATACATATTTGTGTACCATTACCGAAGCAAAATGGGCGCTGAAAAACGATGTTTTGGTTTTTACAATTACAGCAGATCGGTTTTTAAGAAACATGGTTAGGGCAATTGTAGGTACTTTACTTGAAGTAGGATCAGGTAAAATAGAAATCGAAGCTGTTAAAACCATAATAAAAAGTAAAAACCGCAGTAATGCAGGCGCTTCTGTACCTGCAAAAGGCTTATATTTGACCCAAGTTTTATACCCAGAAAGAGCAAAAAAATAATGGAGGATAAATCAGGAAAAGCGTTTGATGTAAATTTATTTAAGCGACTAGTAAACTATACAAAACCCTATAAAATTACTTTTTACGGTGTAGCTGTTGCAGCTATATTATTATCAGGTTTTGCGGTAATGACCGCTATTATTGTTGGGAATATTGTCGATGAAGCAATCACTTCAAAAGATGCGGATAAGTTATTGTATTTAACCATGGCAATGCTTGGCGTTTTACTAGGGCAGGTTGTGAGCCAGCTAGGATTTAATTACTATGCCAATTGGTTGGGAGAATCGGTAATAAAAGATGTCAGAATCGATTTGTTTTCTAAAATGATGGGTTTTAAAATGAAATATTTTGACAATTCATCTATTGGTATTTTAGTAACAAGAGCCGTAGCAGATATGCAACGTATTGGCGAAATTTTTAGTCAAGGTTTTTTTGTAATTATTGCCGATGTATTAAAAATGGCAGTGGTTGCTGGTGTTATGTTATATCAGAATTGGAAATTAGCTTTAATAGTTTTTGCGCTGATGCCAGTTATTGCATACGCCACGCGATTATTTCAAAAGGCTATGAAAATTGCTTTTACCGAAGTGCGAGCGCAAGTATCTAACCTGAACTCATTTGTGCAAGAACGCATTACCGGAATGAAGATTGTACAATTATTTAATCGCGAAGAAACGGAAAAAGAAAAATTTAGAGTCATTAACGAAAAACATCAAAATGCTTGGTTGAAGACCGTTTGGTACAATTCTATCTTTTTTCCTATTGCAGAAATAGTTTCTTCTGTAGCAATCGGTTTAATCGTTTGGTATGGTGGATTATTGAATATTGCTAATGTCTCTACAAACGAATACGGTGCCATTTTTGCTTTTATTTTATTGTCTGATATGCTTTTTAGGCCCTTACGTCAAATTGCAGATAAGTTCAATACTTTGCAAATGGGAATGGTAGCCGCAAATAGAGTATTTAAAATATTAGACACGGATAGCCAAATTGAAGATTCAGGCACTATTGAGCAAAAAGATGTAAAAGGAAACATTGAATTTAAGGACGTACATTTTGGCTATTTAGATAACGAAGAAGTACTTCACGGAATATCTTTTACGGTAAATGCAGGCGAAACTATTGCCATTGTGGGTGCAACAGGTGCTGGAAAATCCACAATTATTAACTTATTAAATCGTTTTTACGAGATTAATTCTGGTGAAATAGCTGTAGACGGAATTTCAATAAAAGACTACACCTTAAGTTCTTTGAGATCTAAAATTGCAGTAGTTTTACAAGATGTATTTTTGTTTGCAGATACCATAGCCAATAATATATCATTAAAAAATGAAGGTATAACTAAAGCAGATATTGAAGCCGCAGCAAAACAGATTGGTGTTGACGAATTTATCACCAGTTTACCCAATGGCTATGATTATAATGTAAAAGAGCGAGGCACCATGCTTTCAAGCGGTCAGCGACAATTAATTGCTTTTTTAAGAGCCTACGTAAGTAATCCGAGTATTTTAGTGTTAGATGAAGCTACATCGTCGGTTGATACGTATTCGGAGCAATTAATACAGAAAGCTACCGATAAAATCACGGAAGG
>JANQTG010000021.1:0-4206 GCA_030731855.1 Cellulophaga sp.
CATTTTTTCGATTTTTATTAGAAAGAATAATAATAATGATCACGAATATAATAAACGGCAAAAAGCTTTCAAACGGAAAGGTATTGTTATTGAAATTCCGTTCTTCTTTAAATTCTCCATTTAGGACTGCAAAAATAGCGTCAGCTCCGCGGTCTAAGCCAGCGTAATAATCACCTGCTTTAAATTGTGGAATAATGATTTGTTCTATAATCCGTTTGCTCATAGCATCGGTTAAAGAACCTTCAACGCCGTAGCCTGTATTAATAGCAATTTTGCGATCTTCTCGTGCTAGAATTACTAAAATACCATTGTCTTCTGCACTTTGCCCGATGCCCCATTTTTGTCCCCATTGTGCGCCTAAAAAATTAATTTCTTCGCCTTCTGTAGAACTAATGATTGCTACAACAATTTGTGTTGAAGTGCTATCTGCATAACGCTTCAGTTTTTGAACTAGATTATTTTCTTGCGTGTCTGAAAGTAAATTAACATAGTCATAAACCCCTTTTTGTTCGCTAGGTTTATCAGGAATTTGAAACTGAGAAAACGCAATGGAATATACACTTATAAAAACAAATAAAAGGCTAGTTTTTAGATACTTCATTCGGTAGTTCATTTGTATCGTTATGTTGCCAAGGAAAGTGTTTTTCGAGTTCTTGACCTGCTTTTAAAACGCCTGCTATTATTCCGTTTTTAAAGGCTCTGTTTTTAAAGTGCGCCTGAATAGTATCTTTAGTGGTGTTCCAAAAATCTTTTGGAACCCTATTATTAATTCCCCTGTCACCATAAATAACGAATTTTTTGTCGTTTACTGCCACATAGATGAGCACCCCATTTTCATCTTTCGTATTGTCCATCTTTAATAAATGAAACAATTCTTGCGTACGTTTATAATGGTTAATTTGGCTATTGGTTTCTATATGTACCCTAATTTCACCTGAAGTATTTTTTTCAGCCTCAATAATAGCATTAACAATTTCTTGTTCTTCTTCGGCTGTTAAAAAATCTTCTACTTTAGACATATTTATAGGTACTTAAACATTCAATCCGTTTTTAATTGTTCACTTCAGCAAGCGCTTTACAATGCCTTCGGAGCGGTCAAAAATTATTTTTCATTCTCAAAATTCTGAGAGTGGTTATTTAAAATCAAAATTTACATCAGGAGCATTTTCTGCGCCAGCGTTAGAAGAAAATAAACTCATAGCATCAAAATTTGCGATACCTGCAATAAAGTTTGTTGGTATTTGTGCGATTTTGATATTGTAATTTCCAGCAAGGTCATTAAACCTGTTTCTTTCTACATTAATTCTATTCTCAGTACCTTCTAACTGTGATTGTAAATCTAAAAAGTTTTGATTGGCTTTTAGCTCTGGATAACGTTCTACAACTACCATTAATTTACTTAAGGCACCTGTTAAACCACTTTGCGCTTCTTGAAAAGCAGCCATTTTTTCTGGTGTTAAGTTATTAGCATCTATAGATGTTGAAGTCGCTTTAGCACGAGCTTCGATAACATCTGTTAAGGTACCTCTTTCAAAATCGGCAGCACCTTGCACTGTTTTTACCAAGTTGCCAATTAAATCGCTTCTGCGTTGGTAAGAGCTTTCAACATTCGCCCATTGTTTGGACGCCTGCCCTTTCATATCTACTAATAAATTATTTGTATTTACGTACCACATTCCTGCAATAACAGCGAGTACAATAACAACAATAATGGCAATAAGTCCTTTTTTCATGAATATGTGTTTTTGGTTAGTGTTATAATTGATTTTTTATTTTTATAAGTTCCGCTTTTACACTTTCTAATTTCTGGATAATATCAAAATTAGAAAGTGTCTGCGATTTATTTTCCCTTAAATGTGTTTTGGCACCTTCTAAAGTAAAGCCGCGTTCTTTTACTAAATGGAAGATTAATTGCAAATTTTTTACATCTTCTGGCGTAAATTTTCGATTGCCCTTAGCATTTTTTTTAGGCTGCAAAACATCAAATTCTTTTTCCCAGAATCTTATTAACGAAGTATTTACGTCAAAAGCTTTTGCTAATTCGCCAATACCATAATACCGTTTTTCAGGAAGTTCTATATGCATTAATCTAAAGATTGATTTTCTTGCGAAGCTGTTTTTAACATGTTTTCGAACTCTTCCGCAGTTAAACTTCCGTAATAGAAATTAATAGGGTTAATACGTTCATCACCTTTAAAAATTTCATAATGTAAATGTGGTGCCTCAGAGCGACCGGTACTACCCACAAAACCAATTAAATCGCCACGCTTAACACGTCGCCCGGCGGTAACATTATATTTGCTTAAATGCGCATACAAACTTACGTAACCAAAACCATGATCTATTCTAATGTGGTTACCATAACCAGCAGAATTACTATCGGCTCTAGTGACCGTTCCATCACCAGTGGCATAAATAGGGGTGCCTTTTGGGGCAGTAAAATCCATACCAAAATGCATTTTTCTGGCTTTAGTAAAAGGGTCAGAACGCCATCCGTAGCCAGATGCCATTCGGGTTAAATCTTCATTATTTATAGGTTGTATAGCTGGTATAGCCGCTAAAAGTTTTTCTTTTTCTGCGGCGAGGGTGGTAATTTCGTCTAAAGATTTTGATTGGATCACCATTTGTTTTTGAATGATATCCATTCGCTTTTTAGTGGCAATAATCATATCCGAATTATTAAAACCTTCTAAGGATTTGTATCTATTTACGCCACCAAAACCCGCTTTTCTTTGTTCATCAGGTATCGGGTTTGCTTCAAAATATAAGCGATAAATATTATTGTCTCGGTCTTCAATATTGCCCAAAACTTCTTCTATTTGTACCATTTTTCTATTTAGAAGCTCAAACTGTAATTCATAATTTCGGACTTCGCGTTCTAATGACAACTCTTTAGGAGTGTTTATAAAACTAGTGTTTAATAAAATGGTTAAGCCTAATAGACCAAATAGCAGAGAACCTAGTAAAAACAGACTTATATTTCTGTATCTTCTAGACTTTTTTGCCTCTATTTTTCGATACGATAAGGTATCTGGATCGTAATAATATTTTACTTTCGACATAAATGGAATTTATCCTATTTTTGTGCTCTCATAATTACCTAACAAACAAATATAAAAATTGTTTTGTAGATTCTGTTAATTTTATCAAAAGCTTATGTTTTGTCAGTAAACAGAATTGCAAATTAGACGAAAAATAATTAAAAATGTTACAGTAGATTGTATAAAGAACTGTAAAGAGAATTAAAAAAACATCCATGAACTCTCAAGACATACGCTCAAAATATTTAGAATTTTTTAAAGAGAAAAATCATAAAATAGTGGCTTCGGCACCTATGGTTATTAAAGATGACCCTACTTTATTGTTTACCAATTCTGGTATGAACCAGTTTAAAGAATTCTTTTTGGGCAATACAGAGCCTAAATATCTTAGGATTGCCGACACTCAAAAATGTTTACGGGTAAGCGGTAAACATAATGATTTAGAAGAAGTAGGTAAAGATACCTATCACCATACCATGTTCGAAATGTTAGGAAACTGGAGTTTTGGCGATTACTTTAAAGTAGAAGCCATAGAATGGGCATGGGAATTTTTAACGGAGGTTTGTAAAATCGATAAAAGTAGTCTGTATGTAACTGTCTTTGAAGGAAGTAAAGATACAGATAATTTAGATCAAGATAGTGAAGCCTTAGCATTGTGGAAAAAAATAATTCCAGAAGCTCAAATATTATTTGGGAATAAAAAAGACAATTTTTGGGAAATGGGCGATCAAGGTCCTTGCGGGCCTTGTTCAGAAATTCATGTTGATATACGTTCTGAGGAAGAAAAAGCAAAAGTTTCAGGGGCTTCGTTGGTCAATAACGACCATCCGCAGGTGGTAGAAATATGGAACTTGGTTTTTATGCAATACAACCGCAAAGCAAACGGACAATTAGAAGCCTTACCTGCAAAACACGTAGATACAGGCATGGGTTTTGAACGTTTATGTATGGTGATGCAGGGCGTAAAATCGAACTACGATACGGATGTTTTTACGCCGATTATTAGAGAAATTGAAACCATTACCAATAGTACCTACGGAAAATCAGAAGAAACAGATATTGCTATCCGCGTAATTGCCGATCATATTCGTGCGGTTTCTTTTTCTATAGCAGACGGGCAGTTACCTAGCAATACAGGCGCAGGTTATGTAATTCGTAGAATTTT
>JANQTG010000021.1:4306-7488 GCA_030731855.1 Cellulophaga sp.
CGCTCCGCATCAGAAATTTCAAAAGAAGATTGGACGGTACTTTCCAAGGATTTAGAACAAGAGTTTGTGGGGTATGATTTGTTACAAACCGATGTAAAATTGGTAAAATACCGTAAAGTAAGCTCAAAAAAAGACGGAGAACAGTATCAATTGGTGTTCAATTTAACGCCATTTTACCCCGAAGGTGGCGGACAAGTAGGCGACAAAGGCTATTTAGAGTCTAGCAACGGGAATGTTATATATATCATTGATACCAAAAAAGAGAATAACGAGATTATTCATTTTTCAGAAAACTTACCAGAGAATGTTACCGAAACGTTTAAAGCGGTAGTGGATGAAAAAAATAGAAGTAGCATAGAAGCGAACCATACCGCAACCCATTTATTGCACCAGGCTTTACGAGAAATTTTAGGAACAC
This sequence comes from Cellulophaga sp., assembly GCA_030731855.1. Lineage (GTDB taxonomy): Bacteria > Bacteroidota > Bacteroidia > Flavobacteriales > Flavobacteriaceae > Cellulophaga. The sequence goes on from JANQTG010000021.1 coordinate 4,725, forward strand.
ACGTAGAACAAAAAGGTTCTGCAGTACATTCTAAAAATTTACGTTTTGATTTTTCGCACTTTTCTAAAGTAACGACAGAACAATTGATCGAAGTCGAAAACTTTGTGAATGCAAGAATCGAAGGTAATTTACCTTTACAAGAAAATAGAGCCGTACCCATGCAACAAGCCATTGATGAAGGCGCGATGGCATTATTTGGAGAAAAATATGGCGATGCAGTACGCACCATCCGTTTCGGAAAATCGATGGAACTTTGTGGTGGCACGCACGTAAAAAATACAGGCGATATTTGGCATTTCAAAATTACTTCAGAAGGTGCTGTAGCCTCCGGTATTCGCAGAATTGAAGCCATTACAGCCAATGCAGCAAAAGAATTTTACTTTGAAAATAATAGAATTCTATCCGAAGTCAAAGCCTTATTAAGTAACGCCAGCAACCCTGTTAAAACCATTACAAGTTTACAAGAAGAAAATTCAAAACTTAAAAAAGAGATTGAAAGTTTACAAAAAGATAAAGCCAAAAATCTAAAAGGCAATTTACTAACAGAAATAAAAACCATTAACGGAATTGATTTTCTAGCTAAAAAAGTAGCTTTAGATGCCGCAGGTATTAAAGATTTATCTTTTGAATTGGGACAACATAAAGATAATTTGTTTTTATTATTGGCCGCTGAAAATGATGGTAAAGTGTTGTTGTCTTGCTATATATCAAAAGAATTGGTAGCTGCTAAAAACCTAAATGCCGTAACCGTAGTGAAAGAATTAGGCAAATACATTCAAGGTGGTGGCGGTGGTCAGCCGTTTTTTGCCACTGCTGGTGGTAAAAATGCTAGTGGCATTGCAGAAGCTTTGGAAAAGGCAGAGGGGTATTTAAATTGATGAAATACGAAATTAGAAATACGAATTACGAAAAATAAAGAAGTGCAAGCCTAAGTTCAAAAAGGTATTAATAAACTTAAAACCTCCACAGAAATATTGAATATCCCCTTTTGGGGGTTAGTGGGCTATTTAATTATGAAACTCCAAACTCAAATACCATTAGAGCGAGCCAAAAACCAAATCGACTATAACAGTCAATTGCTTTTGTTGGGCTCTTGTTTTGTGGAAAATATCGGAGAGAAAATTACTTATTTTAAGTTTCGGTCGGTTCAAAATCCTTTTGGGATTTTGTTTCATCCTGTAGCGATAGAGAATTTGGTCTTTAGGGCGGTGCATCAACAAGAATACACAGCAGAAGATGTTTTCTTTTTAAACGAACGTTGGCATTGTTTTGATGCACATTCTAATTTGTCTTCTACATCAAAAGAAAAACTACTTCAACATCTAAATCAAGGTTTAGAGAATACCTTACATCAACTAAAACTAGCATCACATATTATTATAACCTTAGGTACAGCTTGGGTGTACGAATCAATTGAAGCAAAAAAAATAGTCGCTAATTGCCATAAAGTGCCTCAAAAGGAGTTTTCTAAAAAGCTATTATCGGTAGAAGATATCGAGAAAAGTTTAGTAAATATTATCGACCTAATCAACACCGCCAACCAAAATATCCAATTTATTTTCACTGTATCTCCAGTCCGCCATTTAAAAGACGGTTTCACCGAAAACCAACTCAGCAAAGCACATTTAATCACAGCTTTACACAAAATATTAAACTCCCCCTCCGCTTGTGCTGAGCGTAGTCGAAGTATTAGAGGGGGTCGGGGGGAGGCTGGGCTCTTCCCTAGCTACGAAATCATGATGGATGAACTTCGTGATTATCGTTTTTATGCTGAGGATATGATTCACCCTAACACAGTAGCCATAAATTATATTTGGGAAAAATTTAAACACGTGTGGATTTCAGAAGAAGCACAACGCACAATGATGGAGGTTGACAGCATCCAAAAAGGCTTACAACACAAACCTTTTAATCTAGTAACAGAGGCGCATCAACAGTTTTTAGAAAAATTAGAAACTAAGGTGCAATCGCTTAAAAAACGACTTCCTAATATCAGTTTTCACGAAAAATAGGGCAATTGCCGTATGGTTTAGTGTATTGTTATTTTCCAGTTTTGTGATGTTATAAACCATAAAACATCCAAAATAATGAAAAAAACAAATCAAATAAGACCATTTATTGTCGTTTTACTTATGACGCAAGCAATAATGGCCCAAAAGGCAGAAGCTCCAGACACCACTTATGAATTAGGTGCAAATATTAATGAATTAACACTTACCGTTGGCGGTATTTTAGTGGCTGCCACAAACGATGGCTTGGTTGGGATAGACCCAAAACAAAAAACACCCGTTTTTACTTTTAACGACTTTGGTAAATTAAGCCCAGAAGAAACTGACTTTATACCTGCTTCGCCTTATATAGTGGTATCTCAAGGAGTAGGATCGCAATTTGCGGGCATTGCAAAAACTAAAAGAGCTGTAATTGACTATATTACTGGTAAAGTTATTTTTAATTCTGAAAACGATAATTGGAATCAAATTTACACTTGTAATGTGGTGTTACCACAAAATAAATTAGTGGTAAGTGGCATACAAAAAGAAGGAGATAAATTTGAAAAAATGACTCCTAAAGTAGCTGTGTACGATTTGGCCACTCAAAAATTAGATTATAGTTTCTTTTTAGATAAACCAGGCCGTGTGGGCATTGCCAAAGATTTCAGCGTTACAGGCGTGCCATTACTACTAAAAAGCATGCTCATTATACCAACAGCTCAAGGGTTAATAGCGAAATCGCATAAGGGTGACGATTTATGGGAATGTAAAAT
>JANQTG010000022.1 GCA_030731855.1 Cellulophaga sp.
GCGGAACACTTATAATAATAAAATCGCCATTATTCATAGGGTTAAAACCTAAATTGGCAATTTGTATTGCTTTTTCAATTTCTTGAAGCATCTTTTTTTCCCAAGGCTGCACGGTTAACGTTCTTGCGTCTGGTGTAGCCACGTTGGCTACTTGCGCTAAAGGTGTTTGTGAACCATAATAATCTACCATTACACTCGAAAGCATAATTGGGTTTGCTCTACCTGCTCTAATTTTTGTAAATGCCTTTATTAAGTGATCAATAGAGCCATTCATGCTTTCTTTCGCACTATCTAATATAAATGTAATTTCCTCGTTCATTGTATGCTAAATTTAAAAAATAATCCTCATTAACTTCATTTGCTTTTCATTTTAACTCTCCTTAGTGAAGGGATAAAAATAGCTTTTAGTAATTTCAGGGTGATGTTAATTATCGACAACAGTACCAATATTTTCCCCAGAAATTAATCGCATTAAATTTCCTTTTTTATTCATATCAAAAACAACAATCGGTAAATCATTTTCTTGACTTAAGGTAAAAGCGGTGGTATCCATTACTTTTAATCCTTTTAAAAGAACATCTTTAAAGGTAATTGTATCAAACTTGGTCGCTGTTTTATCTTTTTCAGGATCTGAAGTATAGATGCCATCAACCCGGGTTCCTTTTAAAATAACATCCGCCTCAATCTCTATGGCGCGCAACACCGCTGCTGAATCGGTTGTAAAATATGGATTTCCTGTACCTCCTCCAAAAATAACTACACGACCTTTTTCTAAATGGCGCATGGCACGTCTGCGAATAAAAGGCTCTGCAACTTCGTTAATTTGTATGGCAGACTGTAATCTTGTCTGAATGCCTTTTTCTTCTAAAGCACTTTGCAAAGCTAACCCGTTTATCACCGTAGCTAACATACCCATATGGTCGCCTTGCACACGGTCCATACCATTACTAGCGCCAGAGAGTCCTCTAAAAATATTTCCACCACCGATAACTATGGCAACCTCAATACCTTTGTCTACCACTTGTTTAATTTCATCGGCGTATTCAGATAACCTAGCTGGGTCAATACCGTATTGTTTTTCACCCATTAAGGCTTCTCCACTTAATTTTAAAAGAATTCTTTTGTAATGCATCGTTTGGCTTAATTTAAAACAAAAATAATCAAAATAATTTATGAGAATAGTGCTTATCCTAATTATTGTAACGCTAATTCTTTCTAAAAATTAACTCACATCTTATTTATATTTTATAATCTTGCCTAAAATTTCAATAAATTACTTTTTTAGACACAAAAACAATAAAATTTGAGCAATGAAAAAAATTAGTCTTTTACTTTCTATAACCTTATTTATAAGTAGTTGTGGAAGCTTAAAAAATTTACCATCGGCAGATAAAGTTGCCATAAAAGTAACGATGGATTTGGTAAATGTTAATGATGATAAAGTATTGGTTGCTTTAGATCCGGGCGCATTTACAACTGATG
>JANQTG010000023.1 GCA_030731855.1 Cellulophaga sp.
GTCGTAGGCTGTTTTATTAACGCATCATTTTATGTATTTTTGACCTCTATTGTAAAAAGAGTTCAAGATGGAAATAGAAGGTAAAGTAAAATTGATAGGAGAAACCCAAACCTTCGGGTCTAATGGGTTTAGAAAAAGAGAATTAGTTGTTACTACAGACGAACAATATCCACAACATATCATGGTAGAGTTTGTACAAGATAAATGTGATTTATTAAATAGTTACGGTGTAGGTCAAGATGTAAAAGTGAGTATTAATCTCAGAGGTAGAGAATGGGCGAACCCTCAGGGCGAAGTAAAATACTTTAACTCCATACAAGGTTGGCGTATAGAGGGTGCTTCAAAAGCAGCACCTGCAGGTGGTATGCCCCCAGTAGCTCCAATGGAGGCTTTTGAGCCTGCAGATGATTTAAATGAAGAAGATCATGATGATCTTCCTTTCTAAGAATTATACTACTTTTTAGTAAGGCGTAATGCCTATATAATATAAAACTTGTTTAACTTGAATAGTTAAACAAGTTTTTTGTTTTAGCAGTGGGTGGAGACTTATCTCCAGAACGTTTGCTTTTAGCGTACCAAAGCGGAATTTTTCCATGGTTCGATAACGATTCTATTATTTTATGGTGGAGTCCCGATCCTAGAATGATACTCTACCCAGATCATATCAAAATTTCAAAAAGCATGAAGAAAGTTATTCGAAGCAATCAATTTCGATTAACTAAAAATACGTGTTTCAAAGAAGTGTTAGAGTATTGCTCGGCTGTACCAAGAGAAGGGCAAGATGGCACTTGGATCACTGATGACATGAAAAATGCCTATATAAAACTTCATGAAAAGGGAATTGCAAAATCGTACGAAGTTTGGGAAGGCGATACCTTAGTAGGTGGTCTATATGGTGTAGATTTAGGATATATTTTTTGCGGAGAAAGTATGTTTAGTTTAACGGCTAATGCTTCAAAATTTGCTTTCATTAAATTAGCTGAAGAATTAAAGGCCAAAGAATATCGCATAATAGATTGCCAACTGCATACCGATCATCTAGAAAGTATGGGGGCACAAGAAATTTCTAGACAAGAGTTCGTGAAATTTTTACAGTGATATAACGAAGCTATTTAGTAATAAGAAAACATGTTCGGTGTTTTCGGTATAATTCTCCATTCTAAACTGCACGCCTAATTGGGCTTTTAAATGTTCTGAAATTGACCAGCCTATTTGAGATGTGATTCTTTGGTCGTACATGGGTTTTATACTTTTGCCTATACTTAATAAAGATTCTGTTGTAGCGACTAAATAAGGTTCGCCAATATCCATTTTCAAACCTTTTAGAGGAATATCTACCGCAAAACGATATCTAAAACGATGTACAAGAGAAGAGGGTTGAATACGCTGTTCTACTCTAAACCTATTACCAAATCGGGCACTGTTCGTTTTCTTAATGGTATTAAACTGTTGGGTTAGTCTAAGTTCATTTTCCTTGTCC
>JANQTG010000024.1 GCA_030731855.1 Cellulophaga sp.
ATAAGCACGCAGAAATTGCCGAAATGTTACAAATTTCTGAAAGCACTTCAAAATCACAATTATTTAAAGCAAGACGAATGCTGCAAGAGCAGTTAAAAGATACTAAAAGAATAGGGTATGGCACCAATTAAATTCGAAGAACATATAAAAGATAAGTTTGAGGGTCGTAAAATACAACCTTCTATACAAGCTTGGGATAAAATTTCAAGTCAGATAAATACATCATACCCAACAAAGAAAAAAGGAATTACTTGGTACGCTATTGCTGCGAGTATTATTGGGTTATTGATAGCAATACTATTTTTATTGAATAATAACGCTGGTAATAGTAGTGATAAAAATATCATTGTAGTTACACCAAATACTAAAATTAAAACGGAGTCTAAACCTCAAAATAATAAAATTGAAGTATTTAAAAACAACGAAGCGATGGTAAATACCAAAAGCGAAAAATTAAAAAATACATCCTTACCCTCTGAAAAAAATATTTTCGATAACAATAAAAGCGAGAGTCTAGCGGAAACAAATAGCACAACAAGCCAACCTAAATTACAACGAGAAAATAAAGTCAATTTAGCGATGGAGATTTTAATAAATGAAAAAGTCAATTTAATTGTAGCTCAAATAGATTCACTAGTTTTAAAAAATAATGCGGTTACCGATGCAGAGGTAGATGCTTTGTTACGAAAAGCACAGGATGAAATTTTAACGCAGAAAGTCTTTAAAAATTCAAATAGTGTTGATGCTATGGCACTTTTAAACCAAGCAGAATCGGAGTTAGATTTAAGTGTTCGTGACCAACTTTTTGAAGCTTTAAAAAGTGGTTATTTAAAAGTTAGGACAGCCGTAGCAGATCGCAATAAATAAAATCAATAATTTTTAAATTAAAAAAAGAACTTCTGCAAACTGAACTTTGTAAAGGAGCAGGGCGGAGTTTATTCATCAATCAATAATCAAAAAATCACAATTATGAACATTAATTTTAAGTACATCGCAATTTTATTTCTGGCTTTTGTGCTACAAACAGGTATGGCACAAAATGCTGAAAAAGTTAAAACTAAAGTAGCACAACTTCAAAAGCTAAAAACTGAAATCACTTCTCAAGAGAAAGAAGCGCTAAAGATTGAAATAGAGGAGATTAATAAACGTTTAAATACTAAGGAAATATCCGAAAGTAAGGCGCAAACCTTAAAAGAAGAGGCTGCGAAAAAGCGTGCTCTAAATATTGAAAATAGAGTAAGTATTTTAAATAATCAAATTGCTTTGTTGGAACGGAATGAAGGCAATGTTATGGAATTAGATACCTTGAATTACAGCAGCAGAATCGAAATTAATTTCGGAAAGAAAGACGATACAAACACTAGATTATTTGGTGTAAATGTGGTAAATAATAAAGAAAAGATTCCTGAAAAATATGACATCAGAACCTATTCTGATTTAGTAATAGCGGTTGGTCTTAATAATGCTATCGTTGACGGTCAGACTTTAGACGATTCGCCGTATAAAATTGGTGGAAGTCGCTTTTTTGAATTAGGTTGGCAATGGCGAACTCGTTTATTTGAAAAGTCTAATTTTATACGATTTAATTATGGATTCTCTTTTCAGTTTAACGGACTTAAACCAACTGGCAATCGTTATTTTGTGAATAACAATGACAATATTGTTTTAGAAGAGTTCGATGTAGAATTAGATAAGTCAAAACTACGAATGGATAATTTAGTATTCCCTTTTCATTTTGAATTTGGGCCTTCAAAACTACGAGAAAATGAAAAATCTATTCGGTATAGTTTAGATAAAAAGTTTAGAGTTGGTCTTGGTGGGTACGGAGGTTTTAATTTAGGCACACGCCAAAAATTAAAGTATGAACGCAACGGAAAAAATATAAAAGACAAATTAAAAAGAGATTATAATACTAGCAACTTAATTTACGGGGTAAGTGCATATGCAGGTTTTGGTGGCACCACATTGTATATGAAATATGATTTAAACCCTATTTTTCAAGATGCTTTAGTGGAGCAGCGAAATATCTCTTTAGGCTTGCGATTTGACCTATGATAATTATTTAATGTAACAATGTAACAATTAATTTGAAGATGGCACAAATTTGTTAATCAACGATAAAGGCTATTTAGAGCATAAGAAAATCTATAGCAAATATATCTTTCTGAACATTTCTAAGCTAAAAACAAACGTATGACTGAGAAATAAGCATTGGTTGAATACAAGTCAATATATCGGAATATAGGCTTAAAGTCCATATTGGTTCAGTTTCTAAAATAGAAGAAGTACCTTGTTTAAAGCTACTTAAAAATAGCACAGATACAAACCACATAAACAAGGACTTCTTCATAAACAACCAACTAAAATTTTATAAAAGTTCGAAAGAAACAGAAATGTAATAATCTCTTGTATTTATTTCGTTAGTGTAGTATAATGAACCACTAACTTTATTCGAGTTATTATCAGAAATAGTAGATACTTTACCTACAGTTCTCCCAATTTTCTTGGCAAGAGCTTCTGCTTTTGATTTTGCATTCTCAAACGCAAGTTTTGCATAATTAGCCATTTCTTCATCGGTTAAGGTAAATTTCATAGTGGTTTCAGATCTGCTTACACCTAACGATTTTACACCTAAAAATGTCTTTAATTCTTCTATCGATGTGGTTTTAAAAGCAATGATAGTCCCTTCTTTTTCATATCCCATGATGGTATAAGCAAGGTCATCTTCAGAAATTTTAGCCTTACTAATACCAGCTTTAGACAAGTTGTTCATATAACTTGTTTTTATTTCAGGAAAAGTCATACCAGGTGCATCATAATAGATGTTATTAAGACTAATCATCATTTTAGCTGTAAGTTCAGGTTGAACTTTATATTCATGATTACCGCTAACGGAAATGATATTCTGAGTGTTTTGAGCCATAGAGGTCATCGTTAATAAAAGAATAGGTAATAAAGTGATTAAATTTTTCATAAGGTGGTAATTAAAGATTAATACTTTTATTTACGAAATTGTAAAGATAAAAGACGCTGCAATCATCCAAATTCCAACAATGATACCAACAATACCTAATTTTCCTTGTTTCGGAGCTATTTTTGCACGTAGCGCATCTGCTTTTTCTTTTGCATCTGCATTTTTTGATAAAAAGTACTTATTAATTAAGCCAAAGCCTAACATAAAGCCTAATGCAGCCGATACAATATTACCTGCTAAAAAGGTAATCCACCATATTGGCGCTGTAGTTAACCAGCCAATATTTATAATGGCGCTGATAATTCCCCAAACACCCCAGAAACAAAAAACCATTCCTATCCAAGCTTGGTAAGGTTCAATTTTTTCTAAAAGTTCTTTAGCATTTGGCTTTTTTGATAACAGTAATGATGGTACTGCAATAATACTTAATAATACGAGTGTAATTCCCCAGATCATAATGTTTGTTTTTAAAGGTTAAATTATTTTGATTAAATTTTCTGATACAAAGATGTGGCGAAATCGAGGCTTAATTTACCCTTATGCTAGTGAAATTATGACCCCTGAAAACTGGGGTTGATAGGTTAAATTACAATTCTAATGCGTAATGGTACTGATCATTAAATGAAAATCAGCAAAATACTCAAATGTACGCATTAATTCATTATATTTGTACGTACAACTATTTATTATGGATACAAAACTCACATTAAAGCTAAATCAAGAAATCATTAAAAAAGCAAAAATATATGCTTCTAATAAACAGATGAGTTTATCTAGAATTATAGAATCGTATCTTCAATCTCTTACTTCTGAAAATACCGAAACTGATTTTCAAATCTCTCCGTTTGTTAAAAGTATTGCCACTGGAACAAAAATTCCTATTGATTTGGATTATAAAAAGGAGTATTCTGATTTTCTAACAGAAAAATATAAATGATTAGAAAAGTTTTTATAGATACTAATATAATGTTAGACTTTTTAGGAGAAAGAATACCATTTTACGAACCCATTGCTAAAATAGCAACCCAAGCGGAAAAAGGTAAACTAGTTATGGTGGTATCTCCTATTTCTTTTGCTACTGTAAATTATTTTCTTTCTAAATTCGAAAACGCAAAAGTTGCTAAAGAAAAGTTACGCAAGTTTAAAATTCTATGTAAAATTTGTTCTCTTGATGAGACTACCATAGAAAAGGGTTTAAATTCTTCTATTGAAGATTTTGAAGATGCATTACAATATTTTAGTGCTACGGAATCAGATTGTGACATTATAATTACAAGAAACGGAAAAGATTTTAAACAATCCTTATTACCAGTAATGACAGCCGATGAATTTTTAAGTAGTTTAATTAGTAAATAGTTAATTCTAAAGAATGATATCTGATTTTAGGGTTCTATATTGAATATAGTGGGCGCATAATTTCAGCGACAGTCTAACTATAACTAACTATCAAAACTTAATAAAGTATTAAAAATTTCTTTGTGCAACTCTGCGCGACCACCGTGTAACTCAGTGGAACAATATGTATATTTGCTATTACACAAAGTTGCACGGAGAAAAAGGAGATTCACAGAGAACGAATCTTAAATTTAGTTTCCCACTCAAAATAATATAGCACCGTTTTTATTATGTTTAATCTTATCTTTTATTACGTCTAAACACAAGTTATAAAATGTTTAAATAAATTACTAAATTCACTATTTTGATCTCAAAAACCACCATAGACCAAGTATATGAAACCGCCCGTTTAGAGGAGGTGATTGGTGATTTTGTACAGTTAAAAAAATCAGGCGCTAATTATAAAGGCTTAAGTCCGTTTACCGATGAACGTTCTCCTAGTTTTATGGTGAGCCCAGTAAAGCAAATTTGGAAAGATTTTAGTAGCGGAAAAGGCGGTAATGTAGTGGCATTTTTAATGGAACATGAACATTTTACCTACCCTGAGGCGATAAAATACTTAGCCAAAAAGTACAATATAGAAATAGAAGAAACCGAACAAAGCACCGAGCAAAAAGAGCAGGCAGATGAACGCGAAAGCATGTATTTGGTATCGGAATTTGCGCAAAAATATTTCTCTCAAATTTTATGGGAGAGTGAGCTGGGAAAAGCAATCGGACTCAGTTATTTTAAAGAACGTGGTTTTACAGATGAAACCATAAAAAAATTCGCACTTGGGTATTGTTTAGACCATTGGGACGCTTTTACGAACGAAGCTTTAGATAAAGGTTATCAATTAAAATATTTAGAAAGTACTGGCTTAAGCATCGTAAAAGAGAATCTTGAAAACCCTGGAAACGCCAAAAAGTTCGATAGATTTAAAGGGCGAGTAATGTTTCCGATACAATCTATGAGCGGTCGTGTACTTGGTTTTGGTGGCAGAATTTTAACCAATGATAAAAAAGCGGCTAAATATTTAAACTCACCAGAAAGCGATATTTACCATAAAAGTAAAGTGCTTTATGGAATTTATCACGCTAAACAAGCCATTGCCAAAGAAGATAATTGTTATTTGGTAGAAGGCTATACCGATGTAATTCAGTTTCACCAGCGCGGAATTGAAAACGTAGTAGCTTCAAGTGGTACGGCACTAACTTCAGAGCAAATTCGTTTGGTAAACAGACTTACAAAAAACATAACCGTTTTGTTTGATGGTGATGCGGCCGGTTTAAGAGCATCCTTACGAGGTATCGATCTTATTTTAGAGCAAGGTATGAATGTTAAGGTTTGTTCTTTCCCTGAAGGAGAAGATCCAGATAGCTTTGCTAAGAATAATAGCTTAGAAGAGGTAACGGAGTACTTAAAAACCAGTTCAAAAGATTTTATACAATTCAAAGCCTCGCTTTTAATGAAAGAAGCGGCTAATGACCCTATCAAAAGAGCCGATACGGTTCGTGATATTGTCAATAGTATTGCTAAAATTCCCGATCGCATTCAAAAGGAAATTTATATTCAAGAGTGTGCGCAAATCATGAATATTTCAGAAGGTGTATTATTTAACACACTGGCTCAAATTAGCAAAAAAGAAATTACAGATGCAAACAAACAAGTAAAAGAGAATAAAAAGGCTTTTGATGTGGTGCGCAATGAAGAAGTTGGGCAAAAAGTAGATGTGCAGTTTGAGCTAGAGCGCAAAATTATCGAGATATTGCTACTATACGGCAATACATCCCAGCGTTTTGAAGACTTAATTTTGAAAGAAAATGATAAAGGCGAATTAGCCTTAGAACCTGAATTTTTAGATGCTAAGGTTTACGAGAAAATATTTTTAGACTTGCAAGATGATGAAATTGAGCTGAGCAATGAAAATTTTAAGCGTATTTATAAAGCATTAGTGCAAGAACTTAATGAAAATGAAAACTTCACAGTTCAAAATTTTATAGCCTCTTTAGAACAAGATATGGTATCTGAAATATCTTCTATTTTAATGGAAGAGGAGAAATATATGTTACATGATTGGGCAAGTAAAGATATTTATCCTAAAGGTAAAGAACAGGGAATTTCGCAGTTAGCGAGTGAAACAATATTAACCTTACGCTGTTTTTTAATTAAAAGAAGAATCAATGCCTTGCAAAATGAAACCCAAGATATTGAAAAAGATAATCGAGAAATTTTAGAAGAAATTATCAATTATATTCAGCTGAATAAATTATTAAATCAGAAATTAAATAGAGTACTTTCTTAAAAACTCAAAAATTTACGCATAAAAAAAACCTAGCATTTGCTAGGTTTTTTTATATCTATAATTATTTTCTAGTATAATTCTAATGCTTTTGCTTGCTGTAATAAGTCTACCAAATTATCAACATTTAATTTACGCATTAAACGCGCTTTATAGGTACTAACAGTTTTCTCGTTTAAGTTTAAACCGATGGCCACATCTTTATTACGCTTGCCACTTGCTAACATTTTCAACACTTCTACTTCTCTTGAAGATAGTTTTCTAAAAAATCTTCTTGGTTTTTTAGTGCCTTCGTCAAAGGCTAGTCTTTGTGCCAACTCGTTAGTAATAAACATATCACCTTTGCTTACTTTTCGTACCGCAGAAATAATATAATCTAAATCAGCCGTTTTCGAAAGGTAGCCATAGGCGCCAGCTCTAATGGTACTAAGTGCATACACATCTTCTGATTGTCCGCTATAAATTAATACTTTTATATCCGGAAAATCTGATTTTATTTTTCTTAGCGTGGCTATACCATTAATTTCAGGTATATCCATCTCAAGCATTACAACATCTGGAGTTACCGTTTCTAATTTTTTAAATAATTCTGTAGTAGTACTAACATCCCCGATTATTTCAAAATCAGCAACGGTGTCTAAAACAGACTTTATTCCCGTTCTAACAACAGGGTGGTTGTCTGCAATCAATACTTTAATCATGGTTTATGTTTTTTTTTGATTTATTAGCTTACAAAGTATATGCCAATAAATTCTGACATGCAATGTAAAGTTTTTTTATCTTATTTACTCTGTAAAAGTCATATTTTTTTATTGTAAAATGATAAAATTCGTTATTTTTTCGATTTATTTACACTATTATAAGATAAATGGTTATTTCAGAGCATTTGGAATGGTGCAAACGGGTATTGGATTCATTTTATGTTTGTTAGCGTTATTGAATTTTTTATAAATTCCAAAAACCTCTTTCTCTCTGCCTGTAAAATCTTCAATTGTTTTATTTTTATCAGACATAGCCATTGCCCACTCTAATTCTGGATACGATGCACCTATTTGATCTTCATCTGTTCTATCGTCACCCCAAAGTCCATCTGTAGGCGCAGCACTTATAATTTCTTCGTTAATGCCTAAAACGCGTGCAATTTCCCAAACTTCGGTTTTTAATAAATCCGCAATCGGACTCAAGTCCACTCCGCCATCTCCATACTTAGTATAAAAACCAACGCCAAAATCTTCGACTTTGTTGCCAGTGCCAGCGACTAAATATTTATCTAATGCAGCGAAATAGTATAAACTCGTCATTCGCAAGCGTGCTCTTGTATTGGCAAGCGTCATAAACCGGTCTTCTTCATTTTCTACTTTTGGTAATGCGGCGACTAAATTGTCAAAAACAGGGGTTAAGTTAACTTCTAGGCTTTTCACCTTATCAAAATTCTTCTGTAACCAATCAATATGTCTAGATGCTCTTCCTATTTGATTTGGTGCTTGATGAATTGGCATTTCTAAACATAAAAGGTCTAAGCCAGTTTTGGCACAAAGCGTAGAAGTAACAGCAGAATCAATACCTCCAGAGATACCAATAACAAAACCATTCATTTTTGCGTTTGTTGCGTAATCTTTTAACCAGCTTACAATATAATTTATTACTTTTTCGGTTTGCATGGGTGTTTGTTTTACGTTTAAATCTACTAACTTTGCATTGTAAAAATAAGCCCTTAACCTTAAAAAATAAAATAAATTAATATTACTTTTTATGAAACAACTATTTTTTATTAGTTTGATATTTATAAGCTTATTTTTTTGCAGTTGTAATGAAGAAGATAAAACAGCTAAAGAAATTGGTGAAATAAGTTTGGCGCTTAAAGTAAACAGGTTCGACGAAGAATTTGCAGCGGCCACACCAGAAAGCTTATCGTTCTTAAAAAATAAATATCCGTACTTATTTCCCGAACAATATGCGGATAGTGTTTGGATCGCAAAACTGAATGATACGATCCAAATAGAACTAAATACAGAAGTTAAAAAGGCTTTTCCAGATTTTGATTTTCAAAAAAAGGAATTAACTACTTTGTTTAAGCACATAAAATATTATTACCCAGAATTTATAACTCCAACAGTCATTACACTTACTTCTGATGTTAATTATGACAATCGTGTAATATTAACAGACTCTTTATTATTGATTGGTTTAGATAATTATCTAGGAGAAAACCATAAATTCTATTTTGGGTTTCAAGGATATATTGCAAAAGTTTTAGATAAAAAATACTTAGTTTCTGATGTTGCATCAGAGTTTTGTGGCACGGTGATACCCCCTAGAAAAGGAAGAACTTTTTTAGACCAAATGATCTACCACGGAAAAACATTATACCTTAAAGATAAAATAATGGCTTTTGAACCTGAGGAGCTACGCATTACTTATACCCCAGAACAATTAGAGTGGGCAAAAGTTAACGAAGAAGATATATGGCGTTATTTTGTAGACAGAGATTTATTGTACAGTACCGATAAGCAATTACAGCCAAGGTTTTTGGCGCCTGCACCTTTTTCTAAATTTCAATTAGAGCTAGATAACGAATCTCCAGGAAGAATAGGCCGCTATATTGGTTGGCAAATTGTTCGCGCTTTTATGGAAAACAATGAGGTGAGCGTTGAGCAAATGCTAAACATTCCTGCAGAAGAAATTTTAAAAAAATCAAACTACAAACCAAGAAACTAATGAGTACATTACATACCTCAGAAATATCATTAAAAGTTCAATTAGATGAAAATCGCGTGCCCGAAGCGCTTACTTGGTCGGCTCAAGATGGTGGTATCGATAATGAAGAAGCAAAAGCAATGTTATTGTCGGTTTGGGATAGTAAAAACAAAGAGTCTTTAAAAATAGATTTATGGACTAAAGATATGCCTGTCGATGAAATGAAAATTTTCTTTCATCAAACACTAATCTCTTTGTCTGATACCTTTATGAAAGCAACTCAAGACGAAAAAATGACGGCTACCATGAAAGATTTCTGCGATTATTTTGCGGAGAAATTAGAGTTGAAAGGTGATAATTAAGCTATTTTCAATACAATTTTAAACATGGTAATTGCACTGTGTTTTTTTAAAATAGATTAATACATGCAAAAACAAGCGATTAAAAAACTGATTTTTATTTACAACGCGAATTCTGGAAAGAAAAACGCCTTAGTCGACATTGCGCATAAAATAATAAGTCCCAATACCTACGCTTGTTCTTTATGTGACATTACCTTTGGTGTTTTTAAAGAAAATAAAGATTGGAAAAAATTCAGAAAGGCTTCAAAGATTTCTATGGAATTTCTACATAAAGATGAATTTACAAAAGCTTTTGCCTCTAAATTTAGTTTTAGAACAAGCTATCCCGTGGTTCTTGCAGAAACAGCTTATAACCTAGAGTTTTTTATCGCTACAGACGAATTGAATACTATTGAAAATGTAGCAGATTTAATGCGATTAGTAGAAGAGCGATTAGATTAAATCGGCCCAATTATTTATCTTGAAGTTTTCATTAAGGCTTTCTATATAACTTAAAACTTCTTCTTGGCCAGCACCACTGGTTGAGGAGGTAATAAAATAGTTAGGGGCTTCTTCCCAAATGCTTGCTAGTAATTGCTTAATGTAAGCATCAACATTTCTTTGAATTACGTTGGGTTTTAATTTATCGGCTTTGGTAAAAATAATATTAAACGGAATCTGATTTTCACCCATCCATTCCATAAATTCCAAATCTATGGGTTGTGGTTCATGACGAATATCAATTAAAACAAAAGCACTAACTAATTGCTTGCGTTCTAAAAAATAATCGGTAATATATTTTTGAAATGTTTTTTTGTCTTTTTTAGACACTCTAGCGTAGCCATAACCTGGTAAATCAACCAAAAACCAATTGTCATTTATTTTAAAATGATTAATTAACTGAGTTTTTCCGGGCCTTCCAGAGGTTTTTGCTAAGCTTTTACGCTGGGTAAGCATATTTATAAGCGATGATTTCCCCACATTAGACCTTCCTATGAAGGAATATTCTGGAATAGGATCTTTTGGGCAATGGGAGACTTTAGAATTGCTAATAACAAATTCTGCGGACTTTATTTTCATCGGTATATACTTTTTCTTTTATGCTTTACCTTAGTTGGGTATAGCATTTTTAGAATTAAAACCTTAGATTAGTACAGTTTTAAGTAGCTATATCATAAGGGTAGTCATTTTTAGAAATTTCGTTTTTTAAGCCAAGATTCTAAAATGGTATTAAACTGGTCAGGATGCTCCATCATTGGTGCATGACCACACTTTTCAATCCAAAACAAGTCAGAATCTGGTAATAATTCGTGAAATTCTGTAGCCACATTAGGCGGCGTTACAGCATCGTTTTTGCCCCAAATTATACAGGTTGGCGTTAACATGTGCGGCAAATCTTTAGACATATTATGACGAATAGCACTTTTTGCAATCGATAAGGTTTTAACTAATTTTATTCTATCGTTTAAAGTAGCAAAAACTTCATCGATAATTTCAGGTGTAGCTACTTCAGGGTCGTAAAAAACATCTTGTGCTTTTTTCTTAATATATTCATAATCACCTCTTTTTGGGTAACCATCGCTCATGGCGCTTTCATAAAGTCCTGAACTGCCTGTAATAACCAAAGCTTTTACTAATTTCGGATTTAGCTTGGTCTGCAAAAGTCCAATGTGCCCCCCTAAAGAATTTCCTAAAAGAATTACACTTTCAAGACCTTTGTACTTAATAAATCCTTCTAAAAACTTAGCAAAACTTTTTACGTTCGTCTTTAATAAAGGCATTGTATATATAGGTAGCTCTGGCACTAAAACTTTGTAACCAAGCGGAGGGAAGTGCTCAACGACACCATTAAAATTACTAAGACCTCCTAAAAGTCCGTGTAAAATAACGATAGGAGTGCCTTCACCAATTTCAATGTATTTATATTTTCCTTCGGTAATTAATGTTTCTTTCATTCATGCAGGTTGCTTACTATAAAGGCAAATATAGACATTTCCTAAGAAAATCAACATACTTGTTGTAAAGACTGCAATTAGAGTAGTTAAATCCTTTTTTTTATGATATTCATAAAAGCCTAATACGCGCAATAAAAAGTCCGAGACCCATTTTTTTAACACAAAAGAGCTTCAAATTAAGGAATTTATTAACAATGTGGTAGAATGTGGTAAATTGTGGTAATAAATTCTATATATTTGAGTTTTAAATAGAAAGAAGCCATATAAAGTGATCAATTTCATAGGAACATACGACTGTAAAGCGGATACTAAAGGGCGGGTAATGTTACCTGTTTCCCTGAAGAATCAGATGTCTCCTGTGCTTACGGATGGTTTTGTGGTTAAAAGGTCTGTTTTTCAGCCTTGTTTAGAGTTGTACCCAATGAAAGAATGGAATCTTTTGATGGAAAAAATGAACAAGAAGAACCGATTTTTAAAGAAAAACAATGACTTTATTCGTCGATTTTCTGCTGGTGTAAAAGTAGTAGAAATTGATGCAACAGGGCGTTTGTTAATTCCTAAAAATTTGATCGATATAGCTAAAATATCGAAGGATGTAGTATTGAGTTCAGCGATTAATATCATAGAAATTTGGGATAAAGACAGTTATGAAAAGGTGTTAGAAGATACCGCTGAAGATTTTGCTGCCTTGGCAGAAGAAGTAATGGGAGGAGACGATGACGATGTATCATAACCCAGTTTTGTTAAGCGAATCTATCGATGGTTTGGCAATTAAAAGTAACGGAATTTATGTTGATGTTACTTTTGGAGGTGGTGGTCATTCGAAAGAGATTTTAAAACGTTTGGGGCCTGATGGGCGATTATTTGCTTTTGATCAAGATGAAGATGCGCTTAAGAATACGATTGATGACGAAAGATTCACGTTAATCCATGAAAATTTCAGATTTGTAAGTCAGTTTTTAAAGTTCTATGGTGTAAAAAAGGTAGACGGAATATTAGCAGATTTTGGAGTGTCATCGCACCAGTTTGATGTTGCGGAACGTGGTTTTTCTACTCGTTTTGATGCAGATTTGGATATGCGCATGAGTAAACGGAATGCTGTTTCTGCTCACGAAGTTGTTAATAAGTACGATTATGATGGCCTACGAAATGTCTTGTTTCAATATGGTGACTTGCGAAATGCTAATGCCATGGCGACAACAATAATTGCAGCGAGAGAAGAGGAAGAAATAAAAACAACGGCGCAATTAAAAACAGTATTAAAGCAGTATTTACCAGCCCGATTAGAACATAAAATATTAGCTCAGATTTATCAAGCTATTCGCATTGAGGTAAATCAAGAGATTGAAGTGATAAAAGAGTTTTTGAATCAGGTGCCTGATTTATTAAATGAAGAAGGTAGGTTGAGTGCTATAAGTTACCATTCTTTAGAAGATAGATTGGTGAAAAACTTTATACGCTCAGGTAAGTTTGAAGGAGAGCCTGAAAAAGATTTTTTTGGAAATATGAGCCTTCCGCTTAAAAAAGTAGGCGGACTTATAGTTCCTAATAAAAAAGAAATAGCGACAAATAGCAGATCTCGAAGTGCAAAATTGAGAATTGCTGTTAAAAATTAAAAAATAGTTGTCGGTTGTTTGTTGGTGGTGTAAGAATTGGTGAGGTAGTTTGTTAGTGTTTTAGTTTGAAAGAAAAAAGGGTAAAAGAAAAGAGAATAAAAATAAGAGAGAAGATAAAAAAAGTAACTACTAACCTCTAATTACTAATAAAAAAATGCGAAAAGGGATTTTAGATATATTAAAAGGAAAGTTTTTGGTGGGCGGTGAAACGGCTCCCAAAAATTGGATTTTTATCATTTTTACTTCCTTTTTGGCAGCAGTAATGATTGCAAGTTCGCATAGTGCAGATAGTAAAGTACACGAGATTGCAGCTTTAAATGAAGAGGTAAAAGAATTAAGAAGTGAATTTATCGACGGGCAGACAGATGTTCAAAAATTAAAATTAGAATCAGAAATACTTAGAAACTTGGGTGAAGGTGGCTTGTATCCATCAGAAAATCCTCCTTTTAAAATAAGAGTTAAATCGGCTGAATAATGGCAGTTACAGAAAAAAACATATTAAAACGCTTGTATATAGTTGCGGGCTTGCTATTTGTCTTTGCTGTGGCGGTGGTGTTTAAGCTGTTTAGTATTCAAATGACCGATGGTGATAAATATCGCCAGATGGCGGAAGATACCACCGAGAAAGTTTTTACCATAACCCCAAACCGTGGTAATTTATATTCTTCTGATGGTAGTTTATTAGCAACATCAGTATCTCGTTTTAATATTCGTTTTGATGCTGTTACGGTTAAAGATGCTGATTTTAAAGAAAACATTAAACCACTTTCTCAGGCATTATCTAAATTGTTGGGGCAACCTGCATCGCACTACGAACAACTATTACGTAAAGCAAAAGCAAACCAAAATAGGTATGCTTTGGTGGCAAGAGGTTTAGATTATTCTGATTATGTACAGGTTAAAAAATTCCCACTTTTCGAAAAAGGTCCTAATCGTGGAGGTATTGTGGTAGAACAAAATACAGTACGTGAACATCCTTTAGGAAAAATTGCAGAACGTAGTGTTGGTTATGAGCGTTTTGATGATGAAGGCTATGCCACACGAGTTGGTCTTGAGGGCGCTTTTACCGAATATTTAAGCGGAATTAAAGGAAGTCGTTTAAAGCAAAAAATTGCCAAAGGACAATGGAAGCCTATTGGTATGGATAATATTGTTGAGCCAAAAGATGGCTACGATGTTTATTCTACAATTGATGTGAATATTCAAGATATTGCACATCATGCATTATTAGGTCAGTTAGAAAAATACAAAGCAGATCACGGTTGTGTAATTGTGATGGAAACTAAAACGGGTGAAATTAAAGCCATATCTAACTTAGGAAAAACCGAAGGTGGTAAATATTATGAGCGTTTAAATTATGCTATAGGAGAATCGCATGAGCCTGGTTCTACGTTTAAATTGATGTCGTTAGTGGTGGCTTTAGAAGATAAAGTGGTTGATACCAGTTCTATAATTGACACTGAAAACGGAATTTTTAAAGTCTATAATAAACGAGTAAAAGATTCTAAAGTTGGCGGTTACGGAAAAGTAACTGTTGCCAAAGCTTTTGAGGTTTCGTCGAACACAGCAATTGCAAAAATAATTCACAATAATTATAAAGACAATCCTGAAAAGTTTGTGAACCGCTTAATGAATATGGGTTTAAGTAGAGAATTAGGACTTCCCATAAAAGGCGAGGGCACGCCGGTAATTCGGTATCCAGGCGATAAAGGCTGGTCGGGTATTTCTTTGGCTTGGATGTCTCATGGATATGAAGTATCGCTAACGCCATTGCAAACCTTAACATTTTATAACGCTATTGCCAATAATGGCGAAATGCTAAAACCTAGACTTTTAAAAGAAGTAAAAGAATGGGATAAAACTATTTTTAAGTTCGAAAAAGAGGTCATGAACCCTTCTATTTGCTCCGCAGAAACGATTGGCAAAGTACAAGCACTTTTAAAAGAAGTGGTTGAGAATAAGAATGGAACTGGTCACGGTTTGTATTCTCCTAATTTTTCTATGGCAGGCAAAACGGGCACAACTCAAAAAGATTATGTTTCTAAAGATCCAAATAAACTAAAGTATATTTCCACGTTTGCAGGTTATTTTCCTGCTGATAATCCAAAATACTCGTGTATTGTAGTGATTCACGAGCCAGACAAAAGTGTTGGGTATTATGGAGCCGATGTATCAGGACCTGTTTTTAAATCGGTTGCACAAAAAATATACGCGACTTCTCCCATAATTGATGAAGTAGAAAGTTTAGACGTAAAGAGTATTCAGTTAGATAAAAAATACCAACAATATTATACAGAGGCGAATAAAAAGCATCAAAAAGTACCAAATGTTGAAGGCATGAGCGGTATGGATGCTATCGCCATTTTAGAAAATTTAGGTATAAAAGTAAAAGTTACGGGGAATGGTAAGGTAAAAAAGCAATCGGTTAAAGATGCGAATATCAGCGATGTAACATTAATTGTATTAGAATTGTCATGAAATCACTAAAAGACATATTGTTTGGGGTGAGTTTAACCGCGGTGAGTGGTACAACATCTGTGATGGTCAATAAAATTTGTTTTGACTCTCGCTTGGTATCACTTGATGACGTTTTTGTGGCGGTTCGAGGTACTATTACAGACGGCCATGAATATATAGATAAGGCTATAAAATTAGGGGCAAAAGCCATTATTTGTGAAAGTTTACCAGAAAATTTGGTGAATGAAATTTCTTATATCGAAGTGGATAATGGGAACAAGGCTTTAGCTATAATGGCATCAAACTATTACGATAATCCTTCAAAAAACTTAAAATTAGTAGGTATTACAGGTACTAATGGTAAAACAACCGTAAGTAGTTTATTATATCAATTGTTCAAAAAAGCAGGCTTTAAAGTCGGATTAATTTCTACCATAAAAATTATGGTAGATCATACCCAATATAAAACTAGCCATACTACACCCGATGCTCTTACCATCAACAAGCATTTAAGTTTAATGAATGAGGCTGGTGTTGAGTTTTGTTTTATGGAAGTAAGCTCTCACGGGATCCATCAAAAAAGAACAGAAGGGCTGGTATTTGAAGGGGCAATTTTTACCAATTTATCGCATGACCATTTAGATTACCATAAAACCTTTGCGGAATACCGTGATACTAAAAAATTATTGTTTGATAATTTGAGTAAAAAGGCCTTTGTCTTAACAAATATTGATGATAAAAATGGCTTGGTGATGTTGCAAAATACAAAAGCCAGAAAATATACCTATGCCTTAAAATCGTATGCCGATTATAGAGCGCAAATTTTAGAAAAGCAATTCAACGGTCAGTTATTAAAAATAAATGGCGATGAATTATGGTCTAAATTAATTGGTGATTTTAATGCCTATAATATGTTGGCAATTTTTGCTACCGCAGATGTATTAGGATTAGAAAAGTTAGAAATATTAAAATTATTAAGTGAACTCGAAAATGTAGACGGAAGGTTCCAATACTTTATTTCAAAAGAAAAAATTACGGCAATTGTTGATTATGCCCATACGCCGGATGCGCTTAAAAATGTACTTGATACAATTAATACATTGAGGACTGGAAATGAAAACGTCATCACCGTTGTGGGGTGTGGTGGCGATAGAGATAAGTCTAAGCGTCCGGTTATGGGTCATATCGCTTCTAATATGAGTAATACAGCCATTTTTACCTCGGATAACCCGAGAACAGAAAAATCGGAAGTAATTATTAAAGAGATTGAAGCAGGGGTAGAAGCCCAAAATGTTCGTAAAATTTTATCTATAGAAAACAGAGAGCAAGCCATAAAAACCGCTTGCCAATTAGCAAACGCTAACGATATTATTTTAATAGCAGGTAAGGGTCACGAAACCTATCAAGAAACAAATGGTGTTCGGGTACATTTTGATGATTATGAAATGGTAAAAAAAATATTAAAAAGTTTAGACAAATAGAGACAGTCGAAAGTCGAATGTCAAATGTCGAAAGAAATTAGAGTCAAGAATCAAGAAACAAGGGCTAAGAGCCAAGAAACAAGAGCTAAGAGCCAAGAAACAAGAGAAAAGAATATAGAACCAAGAGCCAAGAAACAAGAGAAAAGAATATAGAACCAAGAGCCAGGAAAAAGAATAAAGACTAACAACCGACAACCATCAACCAACAACGAGCAACGAAAAAATGTTATATTATTTATTTGAATTTTTAGAAAACAATTACCAAGTGCCAGGCGCGGGACTCTTTCAGTTCATAACGTTTAGGGCTGCTTTGGCTGTTTTGTTGTCTTTGTTGATTGCTACAGTTTATGGTAAAAAAATAATAGTATACCTACAAAAAAAGCAAATAGGAGAAACCGTTCGTGATTTAGGCTTAGAAGGACAAAAACAAAAAGCAGGAACTCCGACTATGGGAGGGATTATCATAATTATTTCTACGCTTATTCCTGTGTTACTGTTCGCTAAATTGGATAATATTTATGTTATTCTTTTAATTGTCACCACCATTTGGATGGGGATTATTGGCTTTGTAGATGATTATATTAAAATATTCAAAAAAGATAAAGACGGCTTAAAAGGTAGATTTAAAATATTAGGTCAAGTAGTATTAGGTTTAATTGTAGGCACCACACTTTACTTCCACCCTGATGTTACAATGAAGGAACGTGTTAAAAACGAGTCAAGTATATCGCTTAGTATTGAAAAGCAAGTAGGGCCTGAAATAAAATCGACCAAAACAACCATTCCTTTTATAAAAAATAATGAATTAGACTATACCAGTTTTATTTCTTGGATAGGCGATGGTGCTGAGAAATATGCATGGTTAGTTTTTATTCCGATCATTATTATTATTGTAACCGCAGTATCTAACGGTGCTAATTTAACCGACGGTATTGACGGTTTGGCGGCAGGTAATTCCGCGATAATTGTACTAACACTAGGTATTTTAACTTGGATTTCCGGTAACATAATTTTCTCTAACTACTTAGACATTATGTTTATTCCCCGAGCAGGAGAATTGGTAGTTTTTGTGGGGGCCTTTTTAGGTGCACTTATAGGGTTTTTATGGTACAATGCTTTTCCAGCCCAAGTTTTTATGGGCGATACTGGTAGTTTAACTATCGGCGGTGTTATTGCCGTTATAGCTATTATCATCAGAAAAGAATTATTAATACCCGTTTTATGTGGAATCTTCTTTGCAGAATCTATTTCAGTAATGTTACAGGTTGGATATTTTAAATACACAAAAAAGAGAACAGGAGAAGGAAAACGAATTTTTTTAATGGCGCCTTTACACCATCATTATCAGAAAAAAGGCTATCACGAAAGTAAAATTGTAACTCGTTTTTGGATTGTAGGTATTCTATTAGCCATAGTAACAATAGTAACCTTGAAAGTTAGATAAAAATCCCATCCCTAGCCCTTCCCAAAGGGAAGGGAATATGAATATGGAAGGAAAAAATAAAAATAGCAGAAAAGTGCTTCCCTCCTTTGGAGGGATTGAGGGAGGATATTTAGTCATCCTCGGAGGTGGAGAAAGTGGAGTAGGAACTGCAATATTAGGGCAGCAAAAAGGATATAAAGTTTTTGTTTCAGACAAAGGCAAAATAAAAGAAAAGTATAAAAAAGTTCTTGAACATTTTGGAATTGATTGGGAAGAAGAGCAACATACCGAGGCTAAAATTTTATCGGCTGATGTAGTAATGAAAAGTCCTGGAATACCTGATAAAGTGACCATTGTAAAGCAACTTGTTGAAAAGGGAATTCCGGTAATTTCTGAGATAGAATTTGCATCAAAATATACCGATGCAAAAATTATCGGAATTACGGGTAGCAACGGGAAAACCACTACAACAATGTTGGTAAATCACATTTTAAAAAATGAAGGTTTACACGTTGGTATGGCAGGTAATATTGGTGATAGCTATGCGAAAATGGTTGCTGAAAATAACTTTGAGTATTACGTATTAGAGATCAGTAGTTTTCAGTTAGATGGTATTGTAGATTTTAAACCTCATATCGCCATTTTAACCAACATATCGCCAGACCATTTAGATCGATATGAGTATGTATATGAGAATTATATCGCATCAAAATTTAGAATAGCAGAAAACCAAACCGAAGACGATTATCTAATTTATGATGCCGATGATAAAGACCTTACAGACTGGCTTTCAAAACACCCTGTCAAATCCAAATTATTACCATTTTCTATAGAAAAAGAAGTAAAAGAAGGAGCATTTAGTTTAAACGAGAATATACAGATTACCATAAATAACGACACATTGATAATGAAAACAGACACTTTAGCTTTAGAAGGCAAACACAATCTTAAAAACAGCATGGCGGCCTCAACCGCTGCAAAACTTATTGGTATCAGAAAAGAAACCATCCGCCAAAGTGTTGCAAATTTTCAAGGTGCAGAGCATCGTTTAGAAAGTGTGCTTAAAATACATCATGTTGCCTACATCAACGATTCCAAAGCTACAAATGTTAACGCTACTTATTATGCTTTAGAGAGTATGAAGTCTCCGACAGTTTGGATAGTTGGCGGGGTAGATAAGGGCAATGATTATAAATCGCTAATGCCTTTAGTACGAGAAAAAGTAAAGGCAATTATTTGTTTAGGGAAAGATAATTCTAAAATTATTGATGCTTTTGGTAATGTTGTCGATTTAATGGTGGAAACTTTTGCTATGGATGAAGCTGTTAAAATAGCATACAAAATTGCGGAACGCGGAGATACGGTTTTATTATCACCATGTTGTGCAAGTTTTGATTTGTTTGCAAATTACGAAGATCGTGGTCAACAGTTTAAAGCAGCCGTAAGAAACTTATAAAAAGATGGATTTTTTCAACAAAATAAAAGGAGATAAAGCTATTTGGGCCATCGTGGCACTCTTAGCCTTATTTTCATTTTTACCAGTATACAGCGCAAGCAGTAACTTGGTGTATGTTGTTGGGAACGGAACACAAACCACCATTAGTTTTTTATTCAAGCATGCATTTTTATTAGCCTTAGGTTTTGCTATTATTTACGGCATTCATAAAATTCCGATCCACTTTTTTAAAGGTTTGTCTTTAATAGCCTTACCTATTATTTTATTGTTATTGGTATATACTCTAGCGCAAGGTACCACTATTGGTGGTGCCAACGCGAGTAGGTGGATTCGCTTACCTTTTATAGGCTTTACTTTTCAAACATCAACCTTAGCGGCTGTTGTTTTAATGGTGTATGTGGCACGTTATTTAACTAAAATTAAAGACAAAACCATCCGTTTTACAGAGAGCCTTTTGCCACTATGGTTACCAGTAGCTATAGTAGTTGTATTAATACTTCCTGCGAACTTTTCAACGGCGGCAATTATCTTTTTTATGGTGATGGTACTTTGTTTTCTAGGCGGTTATCCCATAAAATATTTACTTGGAATATTACTGAGTGGCGCACTTTTTTTAACCTTATTTATTTTAACAGCAAAAGCGGTGCCCGATTTATTTCCGAACAGAGTAACTACTTGGGAAAACAGAATTGAAAGCTTTTTTGATGGGGAAGATGGCGAAGCTGGGTATCAAATAGAAAAAGCAAAAATTGCGATTGCTACAGGCGGAATTATTGGTAAAGGGGCAGGTAAAAGTGTGCAAAAAAACTTTTTACCACAAAGTTCTTCCGATTTTATTTTTGCGATTATTATTGAAGAATATGGTTTAGTAGGCGGACTATTATTGGTCTTCTTTTACTTATTGTTATTGTTTAGAATCGTGGTCGTAGCGAATGGAAATACCACCATTTTTGGAAAATTAGTGGTCGTGGGTGTTGGTTTGCCTATTGTATTTCAGGCATTTATTAACATGGCAGTTGCGGTAGAGTTATTTCCTGTCACAGGTCAGACTTTACCCTTAATCAGTAGTGGAGGAACCTCTACTTGGATGACTTGTTTGGCCATTGGAATTATTTTAAGCGCCAGTAATAAAGAAACGGTTGCGGAGCCTAGCTCCGTTGATGAAAATGAAAATAACCCTTTAGAAGTTTTAAGTGGACAATTATAAGTTTATACTTTCTGGAGGTGGTACTGGCGGGCATATTTACCCAGCAATTGCCATTGCAAACGAATTAAAAAGAAGGCATCCTGATGCAGAATTTTTGTTTGTTGGTGCAAAAGATAGAATGGAAATGGAAAAAGTACCCAACGCAGGGTATAAAATTGAAGGATTATGGATTACTGGGATTCAACGAAAATTGACCTTAAAAAATCTAGCTTTTCCTTTTAAATTAATAAGTAGTTTGATAAAAGCAAATGCCATTGTAAAAAAGTTTAAACCCGATGTTGTGATTGGTACGGGTGGCTTTGCTAGTGGTCCGCTTTTAAAAAGAGCTTCAGCTCTAGGGGTTTCTTGCGTGTTGCAAGAACAAAACTCGTATGCAGGGGTAACCAATAAATTATTAGCCAAAAAAGCAAAGAAAATTTGTGTGGCTTATGATAATATGGAACAGTTTTTTCCAAAAGAAAAGATCGTAAAAACGGGCAATCCGGTTCGTGGCGATTTAGTAGAAATGAAAGCCGATAAAAACGAAGCTTTATCTTTTTTTGGATTGAATAACGCAAAACCTACGCTGGTTGTTTTGGGCGGGAGTTTAGGCGCAAGGCGCATCAATCAATTAATAGAAAAAGAATTAGCGTTTTTTGAAGCATTAGACCTGCAAGTAATCTGGCAATGCGGAAAATTATATTTTGAAGAATATAAAAAATACGATTCAGAAACTGTAAAAGTATTCGATTTTTTAAACCGAATGGATTTTACATATGCAGCCGCAGATATGGTGATTTCAAGGGCAGGAGCAGGGTCAGTTTCAGAATTATGTATTGTAGGGAAACCGGTGATATATATTCCGTCGCCGAATGTGGCAGAAGATCATCAAACTAAAAACGCCAAAGCATTAGCAGATAAAAATGCAGCGATTTTGATTAAAGAAAGTGATTTAGAAACACAATTTGAAAACGTTTTTACAGCTTTATTTAAGGATAAAAACAAACAAAAAGTTTTAAGTGATAATTGTAAAAAATTAGCCATGCCAAATGCAACGGTTGCGATTGTGAATGAAATAGAGAAGTTGTTATGCGCAAAGCGCTGAACGCCTAGCGCAATGCGCAAAATTAAAAGATAAAAAAGCGGTTAGCGCACAGCGGTAGGCGCAAAAGTAAATGAATGAAATGAATTTGAACCAGATACATAGCGTATATTTTTTAGGAATCGGAGGCATCGGAATGTCTGCCTTGGCGCGCTATTTTATGTTTTTGGGTAAAAATGTGGGTGGTTATGATAAAACGGCTTCGCCTTTAACTTTAGATTTAGAAGCTGTGGGGATGGAAATTCATTATTCTGATGATGTTTCTAAAATTGATGCAAAATTCTTAGATAAAACATCTTGTTTGGTGGTGTATACGCCAGCCGTTCCTACAGATCATTCAGAGCTTAATTACTTTAGAGATCATGGTTTTCAGTTAAAAAAGAGAGCTGCGGTATTAGGATTGGTGACTAACGAAACCTTTTGCTTTGCAGTGGCAGGAACGCATGGAAAAACAACAACATCAAGTATTTTAGCGCATTTACTGAAAGAAGCACAATTGCCGATGACTGCATTTTTAGGTGGAATTTCGGAAGATTTCAATAATAATTTTTATTATCAAGGCTCAGAATATTCCGTGGTGGAAGCAGATGAATTTGATCGTTCGTTTTTACAACTTTCGCCTAACATAGCCTGCATAACCTCTATGGATGCTGATCATTTAGATATTTATGGTACTGGCGAAGCCTTGCACGAATCTTTCAGAGAATTCGCTTCGAGAATAAAAGAAAACGGGAAGTTATTAGTTTGTAATGGTTTGCCTTTAGCCGGTATTACCTACGGAATTGAAGATGATGCGGATTACTGCGCAAAAAACATCACGGTAGAAAATGGCGTGTATGTTTTTGATGTACAAACGCCAACAGTATTGTACAAAGGAGTGAAGTTTGGAAAGCCAGGCAGACATAATCTGTTGAATGCTTTGGTGGCTTTGGCTATGGCTCTGGAGGCAAATGTAGCTCCAGAAAAATTATTCCAAGCTTTAGAAAGTTTTAAAGGTGTTCAGCGCCGATTTTCATACCGAATAAAGAATGATGATTTTGTATTTATAGACGATTATGCGCATCATCCTACAGAAATAAATGCAGTGTATCAAGCCGTTTCAGAAATGCATCCAAATAAAAAAGTGTTGGCCGTTTTTCAACCTCATTTATTTTCTAGAACAAAAGATTTTGTAGATGATTTCGCAAAAAGCTTATCCCAATTCGAAAGTGTTTTATTGTTAGATATATATCCTGCAAGAGAAAAACCAATGGAAGGAGTCACTTCAGATTGGTTATTAGAAAAAATTGAAAATCCGAATAAAAAAGTTATTCAGAAAGAAGATTTATTAACAGAAATCAAAAAAAATGCCCCAGAAGTCCTCGTAATTATGGGTGCGGGTGACATAGGATTAGAAGTAGTTAAAATCGAAAAATTTTTTAACGCATGAAAATAAATTGGAATATAGTAAAAGTCTTGTCTTTAATACTTTGTATTATAAGCCTTTACGCGTTTTCTAATATAAGAAGTGAGCGTAAATCTATTACAGATTTAGATGTGCAATTCACCGATGGAGACAACTTATACCTCACAACGGGTATGGTTAATAAATTGTTAATACAAAATTTCCAAGGGTTTGCAAATGTCTCTAAAGAAAAATTAGTTTTGAATACTATTGAAAAAGCCGTTAAGGTCAATAAAATGGTTAAAAACGTGCAAGTTTACATAACTGTAAACGGAACGTTGATGACAAAAATAGCTCAAAGAAAACCGATAGGTCGTGTAGAGGGCAATACCATATTTTATCTAGATGATGAAGGAAAGCAAATGCCACTTTCTCCAAATCATTCCGCAAGAGTTCCTATTATCACAGGAAATATTACCGGTAAAAGTTTAGAAGATGTGTTTGTAATCTTAAATTATATTAACAACGATGATTTTTTGCACAAGAATGTTATTGGTATTCGTGCTTTAAATACTAACAAATATCAGTTAAAAGTTAGAACTGAAAATTTTGTTATCAATTTAGGAAATGCAGAAGAACTAGATCAAAAGTTTAAAAAGTTTAAAGCTTTTTATTTAAAAGGAACAAAAGATAAATTATTAGGCACCTATAGTCTTGTGAGTTTAGAGTATAATAACCAAGTAGTGTGCACAAAAATTTAAGGTATGGAACAAGGTAAATATTCAGTTGGTTTAGATATCGGAACAACTAAAATTGTAGCTATCATCGGAAAGGAAAACGAGTACGGTAAGATCGAGATTTTAGGTATTGGAAGATCCAAAAGTTTAGGCGTTCATAGAGGTGTTGTTAATAATATCACTCAAACGATACAATCTATTCAACAAGCCGTTGAAGAAGCTGAAACCGATTCTGGCTTAAAAATTAGTTCCGTAGTGGTGGGCATTGCTGGTCAGCATATTAGAAGTCTACAGCATAGCGATTATATTACCAGACCAGATTCTGAAGAGGTTATTAATGAAGACGATGTAGATAAACTCTGCAACCAAGTGTATAAATTAATTATGCTTCCTGGGGAAGAAATAATCCATGTGTTACCACAAGAATATAAAGTAGATGGCCAAGCCGAGATCAAAGAACCAATGGGTATGTATGGCGGTCGGTTAGAAGCCAATTTTCATGTGGTTGTAGGTCAAGTTTCATCGATAAAAAATGTAGGACGCTGTATTAAAAGTGCTGGATTAGAGCTTGGCAGTATCACTCTAGAACCTTTAGCATCTGCAAATGCTGTGTTAAGTCAAGAAGAAAAAGAAGCTGGTGTAGCTTTAATCGACATAGGTGGTGGTACAACAGATTTAGCCATTTTTAAAGATGGTATTATTCGCCATACAGCAGTAATTCCATTTGGTGGGAATGTCATTACAGAAGATATAAGAGAAGGTTGTTCTATCATTGAAAAACAAGCGGAACTCTTAAAAATAAAATTTGGATCGGCTTGGCCTGGGGAAAATAAAGACAATGAAATTGTTTCAATTCCGGGATTACGAGGGAGAGAGCCAAAAGAAATCACATTAAAAAATCTTTCTAAAATTATACACGCCAGAGTTGTAGAAATTGTAGAGCAAGTATATGTTGAGATCAAAAATTACGGTCATGATGACCAAAAGAAAAAACTAATAGCAGGGATTGTTTTAACGGGTGGCGGGAGTCAATTAAAACACTTAAAGCAACTAGTAGAATACATCACTGGCATGGATACGCGAATTGGCTATCCAAACGAGCATTTGG
>JANQTG010000025.1 GCA_030731855.1 Cellulophaga sp.
ACAGTGCGTATTTACCAGATGGCATAACGCCAGTAAACACAGATGGTACAGACACACCAGATTATATCGATTTAGATAGCGATAACGATTCAGTACCTGATAACAATGAAGGCAACGATTTTAACTTCGATGGAGTTCCAGATCAAACCTTTACCGGCGTAGATACGGACGGTGACGGATTAGACGATGGTTACGAAGGAGAAAATATCAACGACGGATTTGACGTAAACGATGAAATCAACGATCCAGCAAACGATTTACCAGATACAGACGGTACCGAAGATGTCAACTATAGAGATTTAGACGATGACGGCGATGGTATCAATACCCCAGACGAAGATGCAGATGGCGATGGCGACCCAACCAATGATGATACAGATGGTGACGGCACCCCAGATTATTTAGATCCAACGGATGATAGAATTTCCAAAACAGTACGAGTAACAGAATTATTAACGCCGAACGGTGATGGTAAAAATGATTTTCTTTGGATTGATGGTTTAGATCAAAATGCATTTAAGAATAGTCTAAGAATATTCAATAGATGGGGGGTTGCAGTTTACGAAGGTATAAATTACAATAACATAAATAATACTTTTAAGGGTCAGTCTAATGGTAGATCTACAGTAAGTAGTGAAGAGTTTTTACCTTCAGGAGTATATTTCTTTGTATTCGAATATGAAGACGTTTTTTCAAACCAAAATGTAACAGATACAGGATATATGTACATTAGTAAATAATAATATTGAGAACATTATAAATCATGAAGAAATCGATTTTTTTAATAAGTGTACTATTTGTTTTATTTTTCATTGAAGATACATACGCGCAACAAGACGCTCAATATACGCAGTACATGTTTAATACAATGACTGTTAACCCGGCTTACGCAGGTTCGCGAGGTCAATTGAGTATTGCTGCATTATACAGATCTCAATGGGTTGGTGTAGAAGGTTCACCTACAACAACAACCTTAAATCTGCATTCTCCTATTCGAAATAGTAAATTAGGGTATGGTGTATCAATCGTTAACGATGAAATAGGCAATGGTACGGTTCAAGAGACTTATTTTGATGGAGTTATTTCGTATACGCTAGATGTTTCTAGAACCGGAAAACTTTCATTTGGATTAAAAGCTGGAGCTAATTTATTGAATCTTGATTTTGTTTCTTTATACCAAAGTTTAGATGCTCCAAATGGTCCAGAGCCAGTGACTGGTGATAATATTGAGAATAGAATTTCTCCGAATTTTGGTTTAGGGGTTTACTACCATACCGATAAATTTTACTTTGGAGTGTCTGCACCAAATTTAATAGAAACCGATCATTTTGATAACTCTGTGAGGGATGCTAACGGAATTGGTTTTTTATCTAAAGAACGCATTAATTTCTACGCAATTACTGGTTATGTTTTTGATTTGTCTAATGAATTCAAATTTAAACCGGCACTTTTAACGAAAGTAGTAGGAGGGGCGCCTCTGCAAGTTGATGTTTCTGCAAATTTTATGTTTAATGATAAATTTACTTTCGGAGGAGCTTATCGTTGGGATGCTGCGGTAAGTGCTTTAGCAGGTTTTCAGGTGAGCGATCAAATCATGATTGGTTTGGCTTATGACAAAGAAACAACAGCATTAGGCTCTACAAGATTTAATGACGGTTCTTTTGAAGTTTTTTTACGATGGGAATTGGTTAAATCATTCCAAAAATTAGTATCACCTCGTTTCTTTTAAACCATGATTATGTTAAAAAAAATATTTTTTGCTTTTATTCTATTATTTATTTTTTCTAAAAATGCTATTGGACAAGAAAAAAAACTTGAAAAAGCAAATCAAAAATATAACGAATATTCATTTAGCCCCGCTATAGATATTTATAAAAAAGTATTAGATAAAGGTTTTGTTTCTGCCGATTTATTAAAAAAATTAGGAAACTCTTATTATTTTAATGCGAATTATAAAGAAGCTTCTTTAATCTACGAAAGGTTAATGAATGAATTTGCTGAAGAAGTTACACCAGATTATTATTTCAGGTATTCTCAAACATTAAGAAGTTTAGATCAATATGTAGAAGCGGATGAGTTAATGAGAAAATTTTCTGATTTGACCTCAGGAGATGTAAGAGCTAATACCTTTGACACTAAAAGAGATTATAGAAAAGAAATTAAAGAAAATTCAGGTCGATATACGTTAGGCAATTTTAAATATAATTCCGTTTATTCAGAATTTGCACCATCCTACTATAAAAAAGGACTCATATTTTCATCTGATCGTGATACGGGTAATTTAGCTAAATACAGACACACTTGGAACTCAAAAGATTTTTTAGATATATATAAAATAAATGCAGATAGTATTTCTAACAGTTTGGTAGTAAAGTTAGATAAAAAGATAAATACTAGATTACACGAATCTACAACTGCCGTTACCAAAGATGGTTCCATATTATATTTTACTCGAAATAATTTTATAGATGGTAAAACAATAAAAGATCAACAAGGTGTTATTAGACTTAAGATTTTTAGAGCAAAAATTGAAGAAGGTATTTTTACCGAAATAGAAGAACTACCTTTTAATAGTGACGATTATTCAGTAGCACATCCAGCTTTAAGTCCAGATGAAAAAACACTTTTTTTTGTATCTGACATGCCAGGTAGTTATGGAGAATCTGATATTTTTAAAGTAGCTATAAATTTAGATGGAACTTTTGGACCTCCTGAAAACCTTGGGAATAATATAAATACTGAGGCTCGTGAAACTTTTCCTTTTATAACGAGCGAAGAAATACTCTATTTTTCATCTGACGGACACCCTGGTTTAGGAGGATTAGATGTGTTTATGACAAGAATAAAAAATAAATCTTATTCAGGAATTATAAAAAATGTTGGAGAACCTATCAATAGTAACTTGGACGATTTTACGTTCATATTTGATGAAATTGAAAAGACGGGTTATTTTGCTTCAAATAGAGAAACTGGTTTAGGATATGACGATATATATAGTTTTACAGAAAATATTCCTCTTATATTGGAATGTCAACAAATTATATCTGGTACGGTAAGAGACAAAATTTCGAATCAAGTTTTGGTGGGAGCCACAGTAAAAATCATCAATGAAAATAACGAGGAAATTTTAAATACTATAACAGATTCTAATGGTGATTATAATTTGATAATGGATTGTAATAAAGGCAATTTCGTTCGAGCCCTAACGGATGGCTATGTTCCGGCAGAAGTATACATTAGCAAATCTGATGGAGAAGCACAAATAATAGACTTTTATCTAGAGCGCGATACTGTAACTGCTGGTTTTGGAGACGATTTATCGAAATTATTGCAATTAAGCACTATATATTTCGATTTAAATAAATACAATATTAGAAAAGATGCTGAAGTTGAAATTCAAAAGGTAATCGCAGCGATGGACAAGTATCCTAGCTTAAAGCTTAAAGTGAATTCTCATACAGACAGTAGAGGGCAAGATGCTTACAACTTATGGTTATCACAAAAAAGAGCAGCATCTACAGTTGCCTATATGATATCAAAAGGTATTGCTAAAGAAAGGCTTCAAAGCGAAGGTTTTGGAGAAACACAATTGGTAAATGATTGTGGTAATAATTCTAATTGCACTGCTACGGAACATGAACTAAATAGAAGATCTGAGTTTATAATTTTAGAATAAACTATAAATAAATTATTGATTATGAAGCAGTTATTAACAATAACTGCTTTTTTGTTTACAATTTAAATTATCCTACATAAATTTGTGAGTTTACAGTGCGATATAGTCGTTTCGCAACATATTCTATTGTATGTAATGAATTAATAATATTTTTATCTGATTTTAATAAGAACTTAATTCATCTTATTAAAGAATTATTATTGTCTTATGTGCATAAACTTCAAAAAAATATTTTTTTTATTTTATTTCATTTTATTTTCTTCCTTTGGTCAAGAAACTATATCAATCGAAGTTAATTGGCCTGCTTGGTCTTCAGAAAATAGAGTAATTGTTAGAAACCCATCGACAACACAAATCGGATCTATTTGTGATCCTTCGAATTGTTTTGTAAATAACGTAGGAAATTTTCCTTTTACGAATTCATCGAATCCAACAATTATTTCTGGATTAACAGCTGGAACGGGATACTCATTAATTTTAGAGGATCGTTGGGGTGATGGTTGGAATGGTTCAGGTGCTTATGTTCGTGTATATCAAAATGGAAATTTACTTGTTCAATCGACATTAGCTAGTGGAACAATATCAAATCCAATAAATTTTACAGTTGCAGCCAGTTCTAATGCACCACCAATAATTAATGCCACAGGAAATCAAAATTACTGTAGAGGAACTTCAATTCCAGTAGTGCAAACGATTAGTATTACTGATTCTGATAGCAACACGGCTCAAAGTGCTTCTGTTCAAATATCATCGGGGTATGTGAATGGACAAGATATACTAAATTTAACGGGTACACACCCATCTATAACGGCAACTTGGAGTGCTGTGGAAGGTAAGCTTACACTTAATGGACCAGCAACATTAACCGCTTTTCAAAATGCAATTTTAGCAGTAAGATATTCGAATAATTCGTCGAACCCCTCAGGATCAAGAAGTTTTTCTATCAGTATTGGTGATGCAAATTTTTTACCAGCAACAGGTCATTATTATGAATTTGTTCCAAATTTAGGAATTACTTGGACTGCAGCCCGCGATGCAGCAGCATTGAGAACTTATTATGGCTTACAAGGGTATTTAGCCACCTTAACATCATTAGCTGAAGCTCAATTTTCAGGATCACAAGCACAAGGGACAGGATGGATTGGTGCTTCTGATGCGGCAGTCGAAGGCGATTGGCGCTGGGTAACTGGGCCTGAAGCAGGAACTCCATTCTGGACAGGAACTGCATCAGGAAATACGGTAGCACCCACAAATTTTGCCTATTGGAATGGAGGAGAACCCAATCAATCAGGGAATGAAGATTATGCACATATTACAGATCCATCCGTAGTTCGTAATGGAGCGCCAGTAGGTTCTTGGAATGATTTAAGCAATACGGGAGCAGGAAGTGGTCCCTACCAACCAAAGGGGTATATTGTAGAATATGGCGGGTCATCGGGAGATCCTGTTTTAAACATATCTGCAACAACTTCAATTCAAATAGATAATCAAGCCCCAACGTGGGTAACAGCAGTAGGTGATTTAAATGAAAACTACCAGTGCGCGAGTGATGTGCCGTCTTTAGGGGCATGTACTAGTTTAAACTCTACATTTTTTAATCAACAACAATATTCATGGGGTTTTGGACTTCAAAACAGTACAGGAGCCATAATTCCTAATTGGGAGGTAAGAATTAATAATGCTAATTACCAATTAAATGTTTCTCAACTATCAAATCAATCTGCATTTACGTATACCGAGATTGATAATGGTAACGGTACTTTTAATTTAATATTAAAGGGTACAAGTGCCATACCCGCTTTTGGATCTATTCCAGGTGGAAATATACAGTGGTCTGGAGTCAATTTCGGATTTAACCCAACATCAAGTGGAATATCAGTTTTTTGCGGAACTGTACCAAACGTTTTGCCGGTCGCTACAGATAATTGTGGTACAGTAACTATAAACGAAGTAAGTAATGTTACTGTAAATAATGGGTGTCAAAATAATTACACACAAACGATTTCTTATCAAGCCTCAGATTCTAGTGGTAATTTAAGTACGTTGTTTGTAAAAACAATTAGGGTAAATGATACAACGCCTCCAACAGCTAGTAATCTTTCAGATATAACAGTCTATTGTAGCTCTGATATTCCTGCTCCCAACATTTTACTAGTAAACGATGAAGCTGATAATTGCACCGGTAATCTAACAGTAGCTTTTGTCAGTGATGTAAGTAATGGACTTTCAAACCCAGAAACAATAACGAGAACATATTCGATAACTGATGCATGTAATAACTCGATCAATGTAACACAATTGATAAGGGTTAATCAAATATTAATAACTACGCAGCCAAGTAATCAAACTTTAGGAGCTGGTCAAACAGCAAGTTTTTCTGTGATTGCAACAAATGCTAATAGCTACCAGTGGCAAGTAAGTGTTAATAATGGAACTAGTTTTTCTAATATTTCAGGGGCGGTAAACGCAACATTAAATATTCCAAATGTAAGTGTAGCGAATACAGGTAACTTATACAGAGTTCTTGTAAATAATACAACTTCTTCTTGTGCTACGATTATTTCAAATACAGGAACATTAACTGTTGGTCCAAGATCAGTAATCACTAATAGAAGAATTACCTATCGAGTAGATAAAAATTAGTTTTAGACTTTTTGAATAAAGGTTTATTATTTAATTTTTTTAGATTGATGTTTTTCAAGTTGCTTATTATTGTTGCTCTCATCGATAAAATACCTCTTTTTTTCTCTAATTTAATGTAAGTAACCTCACGTATTACTAGCTATACCCATAAAAAATATACATACACAACATTTTTTTTCTTCAGACCGCCTTATAATCAATATTTGTAATGTGTAAATATGTTTAGCACAATAAAATACACACCCAATCTATAAAAAACCATTTTGAAAACAAAAATCAAAGTTTCCCATATCATGAATAAAAAGTTCTTCTTATTAGTCTTTCTTCTGCTATCAACATTTGCATTTTCGCAAACCACGGTTACGTTAGAGGATCAATGTAATTGTGAGGTGTTAAGTGGTACTGATGTAAATGCCCCAGGCGTTTCAACTCCATCTGGAGCTGATATTGGTGACATTTATGTCAACACAAATACTGGTGTCATTTATTTTTGGGATGGTAATTCTTGGGAATTAACAAGCACCGATAATCAGCAAATTCAAGCCTTTAATT
Organism: Cellulophaga sp.; assembly: GCA_030731855.1. Classification (GTDB taxonomy): domain Bacteria; phylum Bacteroidota; class Bacteroidia; order Flavobacteriales; family Flavobacteriaceae; genus Cellulophaga. Next base: position 6,872 of record JANQTG010000025.1, read on the forward strand.
TTGACACTACAACTAGTCAATTAACACTAACACTAGAAAATGGAGGTACAAGTAGTGTTGACTTGAGTAGTTTAAGGGATGCTTTTAGCGAAACTTTAACGACATTGGTAGCTAATGCCGATGGCACATTTACGTATACCGATGAAGATGGTGCAGCTACGATCATCGATATCGCAAACTTAGAAACTTTAACCAGTATCGCCTTAAATGCAGACAATACGAATATCGATTATACCGATGAAGATGGTACGGTAACCCAATTAGATTTAAGTAATATTGTAGCCAACCTAGAAGCCTTAACGACTTTAGTAGCCAATGCCGATGGCACATTTACGTATACCGATGAAGATGGTGTCGATACGGTAATTGATATCGCAAACTTAGAGACTTTAACGAGCATCGCCTTAAATGCAGACAATACCAACATCGATTACACGGATGAAGACGGAGTAGTAACGCAATTGAATCTAT
>JANQTG010000026.1 GCA_030731855.1 Cellulophaga sp.
ATAGAATTAGGCGGTGATGACCCTATTTTTAATCAAAAATTCAGCTTTAAAGATGGCTTACCTAAAATACACGAACACGACGGCAAAAGACCACAAGCATTTGGCATTTATCACGAAAACAGACTAATACTACTCTTTACGTATGAAAGCGATTTAGGGGATGGCTGGGAAGATCCTGAAGTACATAACGATCCGCCAGAAGTCCGGCTAAAAGCACTACAAATGGGCGCCAATATTATTCAATATGTGTTTAAAAACTAATTAAAATGACCTCCAAAAATATATCAACAGGAATTTTACGTGCTGTAGGCATTTTAGCTGCAATTGTTTTAACAGGTTATTTTTTATATCAAATACAGTCCGTACTTGCTTATTTGTGTATTGCCGCTGTAATCGCGCTAATAGGAAGGCCTATTGTTATTTTCTTAAAAAGACGTTTAAAAATGCCCAACACCCTTGCTGTAATTATTACCATGCTTTTAATGGTGAGTTTACTCGGCGGCATAATAGCTCTTTTTGTTCCTTTAATCACAGAACAAGGTAAAAATTTATCGTTATTAGATATCAATAAATTACAAGAAAACTTAAATTCTTTATATTATGAAGTAACTCAATATTTTAGTTCTTCACCTGATGCCGTTAACGAATTATTAAAAGAATCGCACTTAGAAAAAAACATCTTAAATGGTTTTGATGTTGGTTTTATTCCTAATTTTTTAAACTCTTTTTTAAGTGTTTTAAGTACGGTTAGTATCGGTTTATTTTCCGTTTTATTTATCTCTTTTTTCTTTTTAAAAGATAGTAATCTTTTTCAAAACGGACTCTTAATTTTTGTGCCAGACGGTAAAGAAACTAAAATGACTAACTCTATAACTAAAATAAATAATTTACTCTCAAGATACTTTGTTGGGCTACTTTTACAACTCTTTATTTTGTTTGTAATCTATGCCGCAACGCTCTTAATTGTAGGCATCGAAAATGCTATTGTAATTGCGTTCTTGTGTGCCCTATTTAACATCATTCCGTATGTGGGTCCAATCATCGGTGGAGTGCTTATGATTGTACTTACTATGACCACTAATTTAGGGGCTGATTTTAGTACGGTAATCTTGACAAAATCGGGCTATGTTTTAATCGGTTTAGCAATAGGTCAACTGGTGGATAATTTCTTTTCGCAACCCTTTATTTTTTCCAATAGCGTAAAGTCGCATCCCTTAGAAATTTTCTTAATTATTATCATCGCTGGTTTATTATTTGGTATTGTAGGAATGATTGTTGCTGTGCCTGGTTACACGGCTATAAAAGTGATTTTAAAAGAATTTTTGTCTGAAAATAAGTTGGTAAAATCAATCACCAAAAATCTATAGCATTACTTTGAATAAAAACATATTAAATACTGGTGTTCAAACTTTTATAGAAGAAAATTGGAATACTGACACGATGTCAGTTTTGTTAAAGAAACCTCTTTTTGAGGGTGTTTCTCAAAAGGAATTAGTCGAGCAATTAGAAGCTAAAAAAAAGTGCAAAGAAAAACTTCCAACATGGTTTTTAAGACCACTAATATATTACCCAAATAAACTAAACATAGAGCAAACTTCGTCTGAAATTACCGCACAATATAAGACAACATTAGTAGGTGGAAATACCCTTATAGACCTCACTGGTGGGTACGGAATTGATAGCTATTTTTTTAGTCAAAAAATGACTCAAATTACCCACTGTGAAATTGATGAAAATCTATCCAAAATAGCGGCTTATAATTATGAAATTTTAGGCGTAAAAAACATCCAATGCATCGCAGAAAACGGACTCTATTTTTTAGCCCAAAACAACGCACATTTTGACTGGATTTTTATCGACCCATCTCGAAGAAATGACAGTAAAGAAAAAGTTTTTTTTCTAGCAGATTGCTTGCCAAATGTTCCTGAAAACTTAGACTTACTTTTTTCAAAAGCAAATGCTATTTGCATCAAAACTTCTCCCCTTTTAGATTTTTCAATCGGCCTAAAAGAGTTAAAATTTGTAAAAGAAATTCATGTGGTGGCCGTTCAAAATGAGGTAAAAGAATTGCTTTGGATTTTAGAAAAAGAAAATCAAAATAACGTCACCATTAAAACCATCAATTTCACAAAAAATACCGAAGAAATTTTTAGTTTCGAGTTAAATGAAGAAAAAGAAACTACCTCAGAATATGCAAAACCTTTAAACTATTTGTACGAACCTAATAGTGCCATCTTAAAATCTGGCGCGTTTAAAGTAGTCGGAAATCATTTTAAATTAAAAAAATTACACGAGCATAGTCACTTATATACTTCGGAAAATTTAATCGATTTTCCCGGTCGGAGCTTTAAGATAGAACAGATTATTCCTTATCAGAAAAAAGCACTTCAAAAATTAAGCATTACAAAAGCAAATATCACCACCCGTAATTTTCCTGATACTGTTGCAAGTATTAGAAAGAAACATACAATTAAAGATGGTGGGGATGTGTATTTATTTTTTACGACAAATAGTGATAATAAACTGATTGTTTTAGTCTGCACAAAAGTTTAGCCTAAATTATTATTGAGACGCTAACCACCTGCTTAATTGATGTGTCCAATCTTTTAAAAATTCGTTTTCGTATCCGAATGAAAAACCGTGTCCGCCTTCTGGGTAAATAAACAAGGTAGCAGAAACCTTCTTGGCTTTTAAAGCTTTATAAAACAATAAACTATTTTCAACAGGTACCGCTGCATCATCGGTTGCATGCACTAAAAAAGTGGGTGGCGTTTTATCCGTTACCTGTAACTCAGTCGAAAAGTGGTGCACCATTTCTTTAGTTGGTTTTTCACCAAGCAGGGCATTCTTAGATCCTTTATGCGTCGTGGAATCTTGCATTGTTATCACAGGATAAATCAATGCCATATAATTAGGTCTTACCGAAAGCGTATCTATTGCATCTTGATTTTCGTATACCTTTTCATTAAAATGTGTTCCCAAAGTGGCTGCCAAATGTCCACCTGCGGAAAAACCCATAATTCCGACTTTTTCAGCATTAATATTCCATGCTTTTGCATTAGCTCTTACCATTTTAATAGCACGTTGCGCATCTTGCAAAGGAGCAAAATGTGGCATACTAGAAGAATTTGAATCTGGCAACCTGTACTTCACCACAATCCCAGCAATTCCTTTAGAATTCAAAAATTTAGCCATATCAGTACCTTCCCAATCATATGCTAATATTTTATAACCACCACCAGGAAAAATTAGCATCGCTTGGCCATTTGCATTTCTTTTAGAAGGCAAATACACTTCAATAGTTGGTTCTTGCACCTTACTAATTCTCAAAATATTGGTATACTCCTTAATTTCCTTTTGCGTATTCTTTATAACATTTGGAATTTCTGATGGCCACAAAGGCATAATCGTATCTTGAGCATTGCCTATCATCATCACAAAAAATAGAAATCCGAAAACATTTTTTTTCTTCAACATACTTTTAATTTAATCATTACAGTCCCATTTAAAATTAGCGATCTTAGCATTACTCCCTGCTGATAGGTTATAATGCCACCATTCGGTTCTTATGGACCAAAAACCAAAAGCTTCCATAGTTTCTTTTAAGAGTTTTCTGTTATCTAAAATTTCTTGTGGCAAAGTGGTATTATCATGATAGGCTTTTTTACCGAAGAAGTCAAAATCGGTACCCATATCAACTTCTTTTCCCTCTAAAGTAACCAACGTAATATCGACCGCGCCACCCTTATTGTGAATAGAGCCTTTTACAGGGTTTGCTACATATTGCGGATTCGGAACAATTGCCCACATTTTATATTGAACGGAATTTGGGCGGTAACAATCGAAAAACTTGATTTTATACCCTTTTTCCATAAAAGCTTCGTTCGCTTTCAACAAAGCCTTTGCGGTTTTTACTCTGGTATAGCACTCGGCACAATCGTACACCTTAGCTTTCAAAAAATTATTAGTGGTGGCGTATCGGAGATCATATTCAAAATCATCACTAAAATCGGCTAAACGAATAAAAGTAGTATCTGAAAGACCTTCAAATGTTTTTAGTATTTTAGGTCTTTGCGTTTCTGTGTTTGGTGCCGTATCAACAATTTTAACTTTTTGGATTGGTTGAACCGGTATTACTTTCTTTGATTCGTTTTTACAGCCAACTACAATTAGGCCAATGATTAAAAACAGGATTATATTTTTCACTTTGGTTTATTTATAGTTGTTTCAAAAATTTCATGTAAATTACTAGAAAGTTTTGAAAAAAGTAATTTTTGAAGCTGAAAATCAATCCGTGTTATGAATATAAAAAATACACTATCTATTTTAGGCTTATTATTTATTTTAATAGGATGTGATTCCACTCCAAAAGAAAAATGGTTATTGGGTTTTGAAAAAACTGCTATAAATCCAATAATGAAATCTGACACTAGCTTTGAATTTCATGATCCTATTTTAGATACGCTTGTACAATGGCAAAAAGCAGACGTTTTTAATCCTGGGGCAATTGTTAAGAATGATACTGTTTTTATGCTTTTTAGGGCGGAGGACAATCCAAAAGCCATTCTAGGCGAACGCACTTCACGAATAGGATTAGCATATAGTTTAAATGGGATAGATTTTACAAAATACTCTGAACCTGTTTTATTTCCCACAAATGATAAATTTAAACAATGGGATTATCCAGGTGGTATTGAAGATCCAAGAGTTGTTGAAACACCCGAAGGTACTTATATTATGTTATATACAAGTTGGAATAAAGACGTAGCCAGACTATCTAGTGCCTATTCTACTGATTTAAAAAAATGGACTAAAAATGGTCCTGTTTTTCAAAAAGCAACTAATGGAAAGTTTCTAGATATTTGGAGTAAATCTGGCTCCATGGTCACGGAACTGGTAGATGGTCGATTAAAAGCCAAAAAAATAGATGGTAAATATGTGATGTATTGGGGTGAACTTTTTGTAAATGTAGCAACCTCAGAGGACGGATTAAATTGGGAACCAACTCTAGATGATCAAGGAGAACTATTACACTCTTTTAAACCAACATTGAATGATTTTGATAGTCATTTAACCGAACCAGGACCACCCGCTTTATATACTGAAAATGGCATTTTGTTACTCTACAATGGCAAAAATCTTAGTGGTGAAGGGGCTACAAACCAAGTACCAGAAGGCACCTATTGTGGTGGTCAAGTGTTATTTGATAAAAATGACCCAACAAAAGTTTTAGACCGATTAGCTACACCATTTATATGTCCGAGTTTACCACATGAAGTAACGGGGCAATATGCTTCGGGAACTACCTTTATTGAAGGCCTTGTTTATTTTAAGGATAAATGGTTTTTATATTACGGCACCGCAGATTCTATGGTAGGGTTAGCAATTAGGGAAAATTAAAAAATTCTCACTTTTTCTCTTGCTTATCTAACCACTTGTAAAGTTCAGGATTGCTATAGACAACATCCCAAATTTCATGTCCCAAACCTTTATACTTTGTAAATTTAACATCATAGCCTAAACTTTTAAGTTTCGCTACCATTTCTTCAGATTCTGAAACAGGGATGGATGTGTCTTCTTCGCCGTGAAAAACCCATATGGGTAGTTCTTTATCCATCCAGCTGGCGTACGGTGTTGGCGCCATGCCGCAAACGACAGCCAAAGCTGCAAAAGTATTAGGATATTCAATAGCTAAATTCCATGCTGCCGCTCCTCCTCTACTTAAACCCGAGAGATATATTTTATTTTTATCAATCCTATTATTTTTCACCACCGTATCTAGTAATTGCTTAATAGCTTTGGTATTCCACATTTTTCTCGGTGCTAACAATTGGGGTGCTAGTACTAAAAAAGGAAATTCAGTACCGTCGGTCAATGCTTTTGGCGGGAGTATCTTTTGATTTTTATCCGTAGGAATATCACCAGAACCGTGCAAAAAAAGTAAAATTCCGTATTTTTTAGTAGTAGTTTCATAGTCTTTCGGAAAATATAAAAAATAATCGATATTCTCTACTGAAACAGTCTCAAGCTCGCTTTTTATAAGTTGTGACTGGGCAGTACAATTGGTGAAAATCAACAAAAGATTAAAAATTAAGACATATTTAGATTTTCTAAAAATCATTTTTATTATTTGATAGAAAGATAGTGTTATAATTTTAAAATTTTCGAGAGCAAATAAATAGTAAAAAAAAACTCCCATAAAGGAGCTTTTTTAAAATTTTAAACGGCCATTACCAGGAGCTAATTTCGTCTTTAATCGCTTCTTTTGTTTTGCCTGTTTTCTCTTGTAAACGACCTACCATTTCATCGAATTTTCCTTCATTATAGGTGGTGTCGTCATCGGTTATCTCCCCGTATTTTTGCTTGAATTCACCTTTTATTTGCTTCCATTTTCCTTCTAACTGATCATTATTCATATTATCATTATTTTAAAGTTAAACTTTTATTCACTCGCAAGGTATTAACTACATACTACCTGAATTAACGGAATTAATTTTTTTGTTGATGCTAAACATAAGAACAGTCAATAGAAGCATTGCTATTCAAAAAGGTATCTGAAAGAAAGACAAAAAGTACATTTATTCTAATTTCTGTAAAATTAAAAATACGACGCCTCCTAAGAAATAAGCAAAAACATCTAATATATCAGCGGTATATCGGTAGGATTTTTGAGGAAGATAATATTCAAAAACTAAAGAAAAAAGTAACACTAAGCTAAGAATGGTAAAAATGTTTAATCGGATTGAAGTATCATTTTTAATAAACCAAACAACATGCAAGCCTAATAAAGCTACCATCGGAATCAATAAAAAATCGTTCAAATAATAAAAAACCCAATCAGGCGCATGCACCTGAAAAAATTTTAAACTTTGCACAATGAAGAATATAAGTAAACAAAAAATCACATAAAAATGTACTTTTTTTAATGGTAATCTACGTATCATACCATAAGCATTGCAATTAACCAGGCAATAAATGCTCCTACAGCCATAACTGCCACCCAAGTGTAGTGCAAAAAATAATAGGTGCCTTTAATAATCCAAAACCTATTGGTTTTCCAACGCTCCACGAATGTTTTTTTCTTAACAATCTTATTCTTTAAAGTAGTTTCTGATGCTATTTTATTAGTATTATCTATAATTTCAGCATTGGGGTTTTGTGCTCCTAATAAAGAACTATCAGAATTATTACTATTTACAGCTTCTGGCATAAAGGGAAAATTCAAATATCAAAAATACGATATTGATTTGG
>JANQTG010000027.1 GCA_030731855.1 Cellulophaga sp.
TATATCAGAACCATGAATTCTCAGAGCATTATCAATGAAATAAGTAAATTTATCTTGGCCGCTTTAGGAGTTACATCTCTTATATTTTTCTTATTTTTTAGAAGTTTTAGAGCTACTTTTATCTCTATGTGCGTTGTGATTATTGGCGTAATGTGGGCCTTTGGTATTTTAGGCCTTTTGCAATATGAGATTACAGTTTTAACGGCTTTAATTCCACCTTTAATAATAGTTATCGGAATCCCCAATTGCGTGTTTTTAATTAATAAATACCAACAAGAGGTCAAAAAACATGGCAATCAAGCACTTTCTTTACAACGGGTGATTTCAAAAATAGGGAATGCAACTTTGATGACCAATATTACTACGGCATCAGGTTTTGCAACCTTTATTATTACCGATAGTCAACTTTTAAAGGAGTTTGGTATTGTTGCTTCTATTAATATTATCGGAATTTTTATTTTGTCTTTATTGATTATTCCTATTGTGTATAGCTTTATGCCTTTGCCTAAAACAAAGCATTTAAAACATCTAAATCAAAAATGGATAGATGGTTTTGTAAACTGGATGGAGCGTATTGTTCGCGATAAGAGAATATCTGTTTATGTGGTTTCTATAGTACTTTTGGTAGTTAGTATTATAGGCATATATCAAATAAATATATCAGGTAGCCCTATTGAAGATATGCCCAAAAATGCTGAATTTTTTCAAGACATTCGTTTTTTTGAGGAAGAGTTTGATGGTATTATGCCAGTGGAAATTGTGGTTGATACAAAAAGAAAAAACGGAGTGTTAAAAGCAACAACCTTAAAAAAGATTGATGAATTAAGTCAAGTTGTTCATGAAATCCCAGAGTTGTCAAGACCAGTTTCTGTGGTAGATTTGGTTAAATATTCTAAACAAGCTTTTTATAATGGTATTCCTAAATATTATCAACTACCGACTAGTCAAGAAAATACGTTTATTATGGATGTTGCCAGAAAATCGGCCAATAATGGAGATTTATTGAAGAGTTTTGTGGATTCTACTGGGCAAACAGCGCGTATTACAACTTTTATGAGAGATGTGAAAACAGAACGAATGGAAGATATAGAGGGTAAGCTTCAAGAAAATATAGATAAGATTTTCCCTGCGGATCGTTACAATGTGTACATGACGGGTAGTGCGCTGATTTTTCTAAAAGGCACTAAGTATCTAGTTAATAATTTAATTCTGTCATTAGCTTTGGCAATCGGACTTATAGCTTTATTTATGGCATATTTGTTCCGTTCGTTTAAGATGATTATTATTTCATTAATTCCTAATTTATTGCCACTAGTAATTACTGCCGGATTAATGGGTTATGTCGGCGTACCTATAAAACCTTCTACTATTTTGGTCTTTAGCATCGCTTTTGGAATTTCTGTGGATGATACCATACATTTTCTCGCTAA
>JANQTG010000028.1 GCA_030731855.1 Cellulophaga sp.
CAACAATCAAATTATCCATTAGCTTTCCGTATTTTTAAGCCATGATTTTAGTTACTGGCGGAACGGGTTTAGTAGGAGCGCATTTGTTGTTTGAATTAACAAAAAATGAAGCTAAGGTGAAGGCGATTTATCGTGCGAATAGCGATTTAAAAAAAGTAGAAAAAGTATTTTCTTACTACTTAGATAACTACCAAAATCAATATAAAAAAATACACTGGGTTATTGCCGATATTACGGATATTCCTGCTTTAGAAATTGCTTTTGAAGACGTTACTCATGTGTATCATTGTGCAGCGCTAATTTCTTTTGACCCTAAAGATTATGATTGTTTGTACAAAGTAAATTGTGAAGGCACAGCAAACATTGTTAACTTTTGTATTGCTAAAAACATCAAAAAACTCTGTTATGTGAGTTCTATCGCTACTATTGGTAAAGATCTAAACACCAATGAAGTGACCGAAGAATCGGAATGGAATGGTAAAGATACCAACGTTTATGCGCTTAGCAAATACGATGCTGAAATGGAAGTTTGGCGTGGCTCACAAGAAGGCTTAAGTGTGGTTATTTTAAACCCTGGTGTTATTATTGGTCCTGGTTTTTGGAACTCGGGCAGCGGAAAACTATTTACGACTGCAGCAAAAGAACCTAGCTACTTTCCGCCTAGTGGAACAGGGTTTGTTGGGGTATATGATGTTGTAAATCTACTGCTATTGGCGATGAAAGCTGATATAGATAAAGAACGTTTTATTGTTATTACTGAAAATTTAACTTACAAAGAAGTTTTAAGCTTAATTACAACAGCATTACACCTAAAACAACCTACTAAAATGCTTACTTTTTGGCAGTTGGCCGTTTTATGGCGCTTAGACGCTTTACGATGCTTTCTATTCAAAACCGAACGAAAAATAACTAAAAATCAGGTAATAGCTTTACAGGAACAAAAAATATACACGAATAAAAAAGTAACCGAAACCTTTACTTACAGCTTTGAATCGATTCAAAAAAGTATTGCCTTTACCTGTGGAAAATTTAAAAAAGAAAAGCTTTAATTCGCTATTAACGTATCTACTGGTGTGCTTATTTCGGTAATGCGAGCAATACTATCTAGCTTCCGTTGGGCTATTTGAGCATCCTCTATTTCTTTTACCTCTGCTTTTAGTCGTGTTTCCGATTTTTGATACAACTCTTTATATAATTCGGGTTTTGATGCGTAATACACATCGCTTTCTGCAAATTGCAAACTATCAATACCATGCTTTACATAAATATAATTCATAGTTTCAATACCTTGTATTCTTAGCAGCTCTGTATTGGTATTTTTCGCAGAAGTCACCACCGCTAAATCATAATAAATAGCCGCCATTTTATCTTTCGGAATTAAATTTTCGGGTTCTTGTATTAATTGTTCATTACAAGAAAAAAATAAAAATACGAATGCAATTAGACTTATTCTGCTCATTAGTTATCGGTTAAACGTTAATCGTTTTGCATTTCGTTGTGCTGAAAAATTACCATTTTCGTAGGCTAAATGTCCGTTTACAAAAGTATGCGATATTTTTGAACTAAAGGTATTGCCTTCAAAAGGAGACCAACCGCATTGGTAGGCTATATTTTCTTTGGTAACCGTCCACGAATCTTTTAAATCTACCAAAACTAAATCGGCAAAATACCCTTCGCGAATGTAGCCTCTTTTTTCAATCTCGAATAAAATAGCAGGGTTGTGGCACATTTTTTCCACTATTTTATCTAAACTAATAACGCCTTCATGGTATTTTTCTAACATGGCAGGTAAAGCATGTTGCACTAAAGGCCCGCCAGATGGGGCGTTACTGTACTTGTTATCTTTTTCTTCGATAGTGTGTGGCGCATGGTCGGTAGCAAAAACATCAATACGATCATCTAAAAAAGCCTCCCATAATTTAGCTCTATCTTCCGCCGTTTTAACCGCCGGGTTCCATTTTATAAGTGAGCCTTTTGTGGCGTAATCTTCATCAGAAAACCATAAGTGATGTAAGCAAACTTCGGCCGTAATTTTTTTCTCTTTTAAAGGAATATCATTTCTGAAAAGCGCCATTTCACGAGCGGTAGATAAATGAAACACGTGAAAACGAGCCCCTGTTTTTTTTGCTAAAGCAATGGCTTTTGATGAAGAAATATAACAGGCTTCGGCACTTCTAATTAACGGATGTGCCTTCATAGGAATTTCATCGCCATATTTTTCTTTGTAAATAGCCATGTTATTTCTGATGGTTGCTTCATCTTCGCAATGGGCTGAAATGACCATTTCGGTATTGCTAAAAATATTCTCTATAACTTCTTCATTATCCACTAACATATTCCCCGTAGAAGATCCTAGAAATAATTTTATTCCTGAGCACGCATTTTTATCAAGTCTTTTTATCTCTTCGAGATTATCATTAGTGCCACCAAATAAAAACGAATAATTAGCATACGAACTTGCAGCACCTAAGGCATGTTTTTCTTCTAGTTTTGCAATTGTTGTGGTTTGCGGATTGGTATTAGGTTGCTCCATATAAGTGGTAATTCCGCCAGCAACGGCAGCTCTACTTTCAGAAGCGATGTTTCCTTTATGCGTTAAACCAGGTTCTCTAAAATGTACCTGATCATCGATAATGCCTGGTAACAAATATTTTCCTGTAGCATCGATTACTTTAGCGTTTGCATCCGAAATATCACTTGCTATTTTTAAAATTATATCGTTTTCAATTAAAACATCGCCTTTAATTTGGGTGTTTTCATTAACGATAATGGCATTTTTTATTAAAAATTTACTCATGATTTAAAATTATTTTTTCGGAAAAAACTCATCCATTTCATTTTTAAAACACCAAAAACTGCCTCACGAATTATAGAGGAGTTCATTTTTGATTTTCCTAATACCCGATCGGTAAAAATAATAGGTACTTCAACGATATTAAATTTTCTGAGGTGTGCTCTGAATTTCATTTCGATCTGAAACGCATAGCCTACAAAATGTATGGCAGCTAAATCTATGGTTTCTAAAACATTTCGTTTATAACAAATAAAGCCTGCTGTAGGGTCGTGAACGCGCATACCTGTAATAATTTTTACATAAAAAGAGGCTCCATACGATAATAAAACCCGATGCAAAGGCCAGTTCACCACATTTACACCTTTTATATACCGAGAACCAATTGCCAGATCCGCACCATCAACGCAAGCTTGGTATAAGCGAATTAAGTCGGAAGGAGTATGCGAAAAATCGGCATCCATTTCAAAAATGAAGTCGTACTTTTTAGCAATTGCCCATCTAAAACCGTGAATATATGCCGTACCTAAACCCGCTTTTTCTTTACGAACCTCAATAAAAAGTCGGTCTGCAAATTCACTTTGTAAACCTCTTACTTTTGCTGCGGTACCATCAGGGGAGTTATCATCGACAATTAAAACATGAAACTCTTTTTCTAAAACAAAAACAGCACGAATAATGGCCTCTATATTTTCAATCTCGTTGTAAGTAGGAATAATTACTAGACTATCTATCATTAAATTGCATCTAAATAACAAAAATAACTTTTTTATGTTCCTAACAAAAACTAGCCTTATTATTTATGCTTTTTTTACCTATTAGTATTCCTTAAGTACCTGAAAGTTTTTAATTATCTATTTTTATTAACCTAAACTAAAGTTTAAAAAACAACAGCAATTGAGCGTCTTTTTCAAAGACGAGTGACTATAAAAACTTCAATTTATAAAAATATACCTCCAATCTTTTATAATTTGTAATTTTGCCCAAATTAAGGACCGAGTGCAATGTTGAAAAGCCCTAAATTATTTTATTATTTATTAGGAATTATTTTTATAATAAATCTGATTCAAAGCTATTTTACCGATTTAATTTTTGATGAAGCTTATTATTGGCATTATGCACAAGATATGGCGTGGGGCTATTTTGATCATCCACCACTGGTTGCCTTAATGGCAAAAGTAAGTAGCTTTTTTTTTGATGGTGAACTAGGCGTAAGATTTGTAAGCTGTTTACTTTCGGTAGGCACTTTACTATTTTTATGGTTATTGATCGATAATCCTAAGAAAAAAGACTACGTACTACATTTTTTTGTACTTACGTTTTCTATGACCTTGCTCAATGCATACGGTTTTTTTACCTTGCCAGATACGCCCTTACTATTTTTTACCACGGTTTTTTTATACGTTTATAAAAAATTTATAGGATCTCCTACATTGGGTATTGCGGTTTTGTTGGGTATTACCATGAGTGCCTTAATGTACAGTAAATACCACGCAGTTTTAGTGATTGTTTTTGTGCTGCTTTCGAACTTAAAACTACTTACCAATAGGCTGGCTTGGCTTGCCGTAATTGTTGCTTTAATTGGTTACTTACCTCATTTTTGGTGGTTGTATGAGAATGATTTTGTATCCATACAATACCACCTTTTTGAACGCCCTAACAGGGCTTATGATTTTAACGATTTTACAGTTGGGTATTTTTTAAATCTTTTAGCACTATTCGGATTTACTTTTTTCTGGATTTATAAAGCCTTATTTAAAACAAAAGCCACCGACCTATTCAAGAGGGCTTTGTTATTTTTAACTTATGGCACCATTATTTTCTTTTTTATTTCGAGTCTTGACCGCAGAATACAAACCCAATGGATGATCGTCATTTCAATTTCTTTAGCAGTTATTGCCTTTAATTATATGCTAGAAAATGAAAATGCTAGAAAATGGATTTTCAGAATGGGATTAGTAAATATTGTGCTTTTAACTTTTGGTCGTTTTGCGCTTGTTTTTGAAGAAATATCGCCTATACATTATGAATCTCACGGCAATAAAGAATGGGCGGCATCCATAGCTGGGAAAGCTGGAGAAGCTCCTGTTGTTTTTGAAAATTCGTACCGAAACGCACCCATGTATGCTTTTTATAGCGGAAATACTTCTTTTTCTCTTAATAATGTCATGTACCGAAGAAACCAATATTCTATTGATGATAGCGAAGCTAAAGTGCAGCATAAAAGAGTATTATATATCTCAGAATATGCTGAAAATGGCGATGTTGCTGTAGCTTTACCAAAGCAAAAAAATGGTTTTGGTACTTTTATTAACGACTTTGAATCGTTTAGAAAATTGAGAGTTATTTTAGATCAAAAGGAAGTTTCAATAAAAGATCAAAATAATATTATTTTTAAGCTCTACAACCCCTATGAAGAAAATATTAGCTTAGATAAATTAAAGTTTAGCATTGCTTATCACAACCAATATAAAAGACCGGAAGAAATTGTACCTATTGCGGTTACACCAAAAAATTTAAATACCACAGAAATAAAAGCAAAAGATACACTGTATTACAGTTTTAAATTACCGAAATTTACGATGGAAAATCCTGGTTATTTTAAAATTGCTGTCTCTGAAAACGGAATATTCCCTGGCATGAATGGTGACAATATAAAATTGGTGGATTAGGTGCTAGGTGTTCACATCGACTCCGCTCAGCGCAAGAGTTAGATAGTTGAAAAATAATATTTTAAGAATACTAATTAATTGGTAATTTTTTTGAATGAATGATGCTTTGTTAAGAACAGTAGAAAATGTAGACTGGATTACTATAATCTTGAGCTGTAGCGTTTTGTTTATGGTACTTGCAAAGCAATTATTTTATAGCAGGTTTGTTACTTTTATTATCCTACCCTTTAATAATAAGTACGTTTTTATGTATAATAAAAAAGATAAGCTTTCTCATTGGTTTACTATTTTCCTTTCCATTTTTCAAATCCTTAATTTTGCTTTATTCATTTATCTAGCAAATGATGTTTTTTCGACAAGTACATTAACTAATTCACCTTATTTATTTTACGGAATTATAGGGTTTTTGATGGTCTATTTTTTAATTAAAGTTTTAGTACAATTGGCTAATGGTTTAATTTTTAATATTACTGACATTATAACAGAATACCTATTCAAGAAAATATCGTATTTAAACTATAGTGGCTTAGTTATGTTTATTGCCAACATGTTATTAACCTACGTCCTAAAAGACTCAAAAGCTGTAGTTTACGCAAGTAGTTTTTTAATTATACTTATAAATGTTATAGGATTAGTCATTGTATTACGAAATCATCAAAAATTAATCGCAAATAATTTTTTCTATTTTATTTTGTACCTTTGCACACTCGAAATTACACCCTTAGTGTTAATTGGAGATTACTTTAAAGACTGATACCTGTGAAATGAGCCCTAGTAAAATAATTGTTGTAGCTAGCAAAACGTTTATTGGCGAATTACATCTGACCTTAAAGAAACAATTAAATAGCAACAGATGAAAGTAAAAACGATTTTGGTTTCTCAACCAGAACCAAAAATGGAAAACTCTCCCTATTCTCGATTAATAGATAAGGAAAAAGTGAAGGTAGACTTTAGACCTTTTATACATGTTGAAGGGGTAGATGCAAAAAATGTTAGGTCACAAAAAATTGATTTAAATAATTTTACGGCGATAATTTTAACCAGTAGAAATTCAGTTGATCATTTTTTTAGATTAGCCGAAGAAATGCGTTTTAAAGTTCCTGATACTATGAAATATTTTTGTCAGTCTGAAGCTGTTGCTTACTACTTACAAAAATACGTTGTTTATAGAAAGCGTAAGATTTATGTGGGTAAAATGAATTTTCAAGATTTAACTACCCTTTTTAAAAAATATAAAGACGAAAAATACCTTTTACCTTCATCAGATGTACTAAAACCAATTGTTCCTGAAACATTAGACGCATTAGGTGTAAATTGGATCCGAGGTATTTTCTACAAAACAGTAACTAGTGATTTATCTGATTTAAAAGATGTTTATTATGATATTCTGGTATTTTTTAGTCCGTCTGGAATAGAATCACTACTTAAAAATTTCCCTGATTTTAAACAAAACGAAACTAGAATAGCTGTATTTGGCAACTCTACCGTAAAAGCTGCAACAGATGCAGGGTTACGTATAGATATTCAAGCACCAACACCTGAAACGCCATCGATGACCATGGCACTTCAAAAATACATTACCACGGTAAATAAAAAATAATTTTAAGTACTTATAACAAAAAGAGCCTCTTAACAGAGGCTTTTTTTTGCAGCTATTTTTATACCGACTTCTGCACTTTATTTTAATTTCT
>JANQTG010000029.1 GCA_030731855.1 Cellulophaga sp.
AAGAAGGTTTTGAAATGATCTGGAGGCGCATTGCGGATTTTAAACTACGAGAACTTGACGAAGCGCTGTTTTTATCACAATGTGATACAACACCAATGATTGATGAACCCAGCAGACAAGAAGGTATAAAACACTTACAACCCCTACTCGACTTATGGAAAAGAGGAAAAGAAGAAAAAATTATTAAGCCAATTTCCGACTATCTTTTATATGCCTATACCATAAGTCCATTATCTTTTTTGATGTTGATGCAGAAGCGAGAGGTCTTTAAAATTACCAACAAAACAATTGAAGAAGGCTATCAGGTGGCTTGGGATGCTATTCGATTGTAAGGTTATCAGTTTAGGAGTTTATAAGTCTAGTGGATAGAAAAAAATTAAAAAGTTTTGTGTAAAAGTTTAAGAACAAAAAATAATAAACAATTAGTACTAAAATAGAAAAATAGAAATATGGAATTATTAGATAAATTGAAGTGGAGATACGCAGCGAAAGCCATGAATGGTGAAAAAGTACCACAAGAAAAAGTAGATAGAATTATTGAAGCCGCACGTTTAGCGCCAACATCAAGTGGTTTACAACCTTTTGAAATTTTTGTCATTACAAACCAAGAAGTAAAAGAAAAAATTAAGCCCGTAGCTTGGAATCAGTCGGTTATTACAGATTGTTCTCACTTATTGGTTTTTGTAGCTTGGGATACGTACACAGCCGAACGTATTAATAAAATGTTCGATTTAACCAACGAAATACGTGGGTTTAAGAATGAAGGATGGGAAAATTACCGTCAAATGTTACTGGATAATTATCCTCAAAAAGATGCTGAAGAAAACTTTAATCACGCAGCAAAACAGGCTTATATTGCCTTTTCACAAGCATTAATTGCTGCCGCTTTCGAAGGAGTTGATGCAACGCCAATCGAAGGTTTTGATCCTGCAAAAGTTGACGAAATTTTAGGCTTACGTGAAAAAGGATTACGAAGTGCCGTTTTATTGCCTTTAGGATACCGACAAGCCGATAAAGATTGGTTGGTAAATTTGGTTAAAGTTCGTAAAAGTACTGAAGATTTAGTAACTGTAATTGATTAATGAATGGGTGGTTTTTTTTACTACCAGAATGAAAAGAAAAGAATATGAACAATTTTGAATTTAAGAATCCGACGAAAATTATTTTTGGAAAGGATACGATAAAAAAATTAGCGAAAGAAATTCCCGCAAACGAAAAAGTATTATTGCTTTACGGTGGCGGAAGTATCAAAAAGAATGGTATTTACGAGCAAGTAACAGCTGCCTTGTCTGACTTTGATGTGGTAGAATTTGGAGGGATTCCTGCAAATCCGGAATACAGTATTCTAATGGAAGCTTTAGCGGTAATTAAGAAAGAAAAAATCACCTATTTACTAGCCGTTGGTGGTGGTTCGGTGAT
>JANQTG010000030.1 GCA_030731855.1 Cellulophaga sp.
TAAACGACTTTAATTGTGGCCTAAAGGCTTTTAACAGCGTTGTCATAAAAAACATTGAAGTTTCGGGCGAAATGCACCGCTATATCCCGGTTTTAGCTAAAAATGCAGGATTTTCAAACATCGGAGAAAAAATAGTACAACACCAAGCGCGTAAATATGGTAAAACAAAGTTTGGCATGGAACGCTTTATCAATGGTTTTTTAGATTTAATTACCATTTGGTTTGTTTCTAAATTCGGAAAACGCCCCATGCACTTATTTGGTGCACTTGGTGTAATAATGTTTATCATCGGTTTTAGTTTTTCGCTATATTTAGGCATTGATAAATTATTCATCAACCAAACAGGACGATTAATAACCGAACGTCCACAATTTTTTATTGCTTTATCCGCTATGGTTATTGGCACTCAATTATTTTTAGCAGGATTTTTAGGGGAAATAATGGTACGTTCAAAATCAAATGAAACTCGGTATACTATTTCAGAGGAAATAAATAGTAATTAGTGGTTAGTAATTAGTAATGAAAAATTAAAAATATAAGCTTTGAGCGTTAGGCGCACAGCAAAAAACAAACATTAAAATTAATAATGAAATAAAATCAATTCATTTAAAAATATTTGCAGATTTAAGTGACCAATATCAAGTAAGCACTAAACAGTTTAAGAAAATCTGAACACTGCCAATTGTTACAAAAGACTATTTACTAAAAGTCTTTCGAAAATAAAATTGTAGAAGTCATAAGTATCTAGTGGTGGGTAATGAATAATTAAAAGTGCATAATTAATAATTTAAAAAAAAGCGTTGAGCGCAAGGCGCTAAGCGCATAGCAAAAATAAACATCAAATAATATGGAAAAAATTCTAAACGCAGCCAAAGCATGGTTATCAAGTACTTTCGACAAAGAAACTAGAGAAGAAGTACAACATTTAATCAATACCAATACCGAAGAACTAAAAGACCGTTTCTATAAAAATATGGAATTTGGTACTGGCGGAATGCGCGGAATTATGGGCGCTGGCACCAACAGAATTAATAAATATACTTTAGGTAAAAGCACACAGGGTTTAAGCAACTACTTAAAACAAACCTACACCAACGAAACAATAAAAGTGGTTATTGCGTACGATTGCCGCCACAATAGCGATACCCTAGCCAAAACTGTAGCCGAAGTTTTTTCTGCAAACGGGATCCAAGTCTATTTGTTTTCAGAACTAAGAACTACACCAGAATTATCTTTTGCAGTGCGTTATTTAAAATGCCATGCAGGTATCGTGTTAACAGCCTCACATAATCCGCCAGAATATAATGGCTATAAAGTATATTGGGCTGATGGTGGACAAATTGTTCCACCTGAAGATGCGGCCATTGTTTCTGAAATAAATTCTTTAGCCTTTGAAAACATCAATTTTGATGCAAA
>JANQTG010000031.1 GCA_030731855.1 Cellulophaga sp.
TATTATAGATGTCCAATTGTATAAAAGGTTGCGTCAAATTGCTTACAACACTTGTATAACCACATTAAATAGTTATTCTATTGTAGTTATATCAATTATCACTTGTATAACTGCAATTAATAATAATCCTATTGTGGTTATATCGATTATCCATGCAATATATTATTTTTTTATAAAGACTACAAAGTATTTGTGAAGCATCCTTTGGTAAATTAAAAATAATATTTAACTGGTAAAAATAAAGTATAACGACCATTGAGTTCATAGGCTTTAGATATGTTTTTGTGATAATTCAATAGGACTTAGTTAATAAAAATATTCTGGATTCGTAGATTTATATGTATGTTAAATAGATACATCTCTTAAATGGAAATTTAAAGAGGTAAATTAAATATCTTAATTGACTAATCAATTTGAAAAAATCAAAAAGTACTATATTTCTTGTATAATAAATTTAGATTAATGTTTTAACCGGAATTTGATATACTTTTTCTTCCTCTATTTTACCTATTATACTTTCATTCGTGCCATGTTTATTGGCTGAAGAATATTGAGACTTTCTTTCTTTCAGCTTAGGAAGTAACTAATTATTTTTAATATAGCGACATATCTGATCATTAATGTTGGTCATATAATTAAAGAAATCAATGTTTACATTTATTTTAGATCAAAGAGCACATATCTCATATTGTGATATGTGCCGTTTTTATTTTTTTGAAATCTAAGAAATGGTTGATTTTAATATTGATGCACTAGACGGTATTATATAAGTTCTAAAAATACATTTTAGTACACGAATGGGCTACAAGTGGTAGATAGATTATTAATTATCCTAAAGTATTTTTATAATTTAAAGTTTTAACTAGTCATTTAATTTTTTAATTTTGAGCAAGAACTGGTTTTAACAAAGCGTAGTTTATAAGAAATAAAATTTTAAATTAAAATATGTTCGAAGATTACAATAGGAATGATACTAGAATGTGGTGGTTTTATACAAAGCCAGGTAAGATCATTTTAGCTATTTTTTTTATTATTAGTTTTTTTTCAGTACTTCTTAAAATACTTGGATTTATAGAATGACCTTGTACGAATTTAATAGTTTAACTAAACATTTAATGTATGACGTAACCTTCCAAAAAGGGGTCTTTTTAGATGTTAAAATTGAAAATGATAAACGCTTTGCGCTTTATGCTTTAGGTATGTTTTTTGTAGAAATTGAGTATGATATAGAACAAAATAAAATACAAAATATTTGTAGTTTTAAAACAGGAGCATTACTGGATAAATATTCGAATTTAAAATTGTAAACCAATATTGGTATTAATTGGTGGAATGATATTATTTATAATAATAATTTCTTATTTATTTCTTGTTAAATGAACTATCGCTAAAAAATGTTTCCATAGAAATATTCAGCATGTCACAAAATCTTTTAATGGTATAAATAGTAACCCCTCTTTTGTTGACTGAACTTTCCCATCTATTAATTATCTGTCTATCAAGATCGTTTTTTTTTGCAAAATCAGATTGGGAGAGTCCCGTATTTTCTCTAAGATTTTTTATTCTTTTTGCAATTTTATTTTTTAAAATTAAATCTTCCTTATTTAAACCTGCCATATTGCAATTTTGGAATATTTAGAAAATAATAAGTAATCCATTTGGATAACATTGATAAAAATCATATATTAGTTTTATTATTTTAAATTTGCGATTCTTCAAATCAAAATATTGAAGCATTCGCTTAGAATCTCGCACTAGAAAACTGGTAATTTTTGCAACGAGAGGATAAGTAAGATGCTCACGTCTTAGGGCGTGGGCTCACTTATTGTTGCTCGGTATACCAGTACCTCTAGTGCAGTAAGCTGAGTTCCATGCCTTTTTTATATTCTAAGGTTTTCTACTCACTACGTTTCTTAGCGCTGTTTCTTTCAGAAGTAGAGCATAAATCACTTTTAAGCTAAAAAGCGAATGCAAAACACGTTTTGTACATTAATACAGAAAGATTCCTTATCCTATTATTACAGGTTAATCTTATCCGTATTTGATATTCTCTTTAAAAAAAAGCCTAAAAACCCGATATAAGTATTTTTTATGGGAGTAACGCATAGCCAATTTTCGGATTACGTAGTACTCTTTTTCTCCCATAAGTAACGATTCCAAATTCCATTGAATCCGAACAAACCCATAATTATAAGCTAAAGGCCTCTATGCTTTTGTAGCCCTAAGCTCCTTGTTGGCTATAGGAATCAACTGTTCCTAAGAAACATTTAGTTCAAGGAGTACGAGCATCTAAGCCAATTTTAGAAATATACACTAAACACCTTGCTGCCTATGCTGTAAACCAAAAAAATAATGACATAAAAACCTCCTACTTAACTTTCACAGGGTCAATAGGAGGTAATTACTCAATTGTTAACCAATTATAACTCAAAAATATGAAAAATATAATACTTCTTAAAATTAGTCGCATACTTTCCACGGCATGCTTTCTCTGTATGTTCTTAGGTTGGCAAGCCGTTTTTTCCTTGACGGGATCATTACATAATAATCCATGGGTAAATCAAAGTTGGCAACAAGCCATGGTTACAGGAGCAATCACGGATATTAATGGAATACCTTTAGCCGGAGTAGCTGTTCAAGTGAAAGGAAAACAAATAGGGGTCGTCTCTGACCCAGATGGTAATTTTAGTATAGTTGCAAAGCCTAATGATGTTTTAGTGTTTTCTGCTTTAGGCTTTATTACCCAAAACGTTTCAGTAAACCAGCAAAATACTATACGCATTCAATTATTAGAAGATGTAACCCAACTAGAGGGAATTACGCTTAATGCGGGATATTATACCGTAAAAGAAAAAGAGCGTACAGGAAATATTGCGAAGTTGAGCTCTAAAATTATTGAGAAACAACCCGTAAATAATCCATTAGCGGCAATGCAAGGACATTTGTCAGGCGTTAACATTGTACAAAATACAGGTGTGCCAGGAGGTGGTTTTACTATTGAAATTCGGGGTAGAAATTTTCTCAATGGAGCAACAGAACCATTATATATTGTGGATGGTGTTCCTTATGGTTCAGAATCTTTAGCTTCGGTAAGTGTTTCGCAAGGCATAAATGGAGCTAATATTAGTCCCCTAAACGCCATTAATCCTAATGATATTGAAAGTATTGAGGTTTTGAAAGATGCGGACGCTACCGCCATTTACGGATCAAGAGCTGCAAATGGGGTAGTGCTAATAACCACTAAAAAAGGCAAAGCGGGTAAAACGAAGTTTAATGTCAACATGAGTTCTACTCTTGGAACAGTTTCTAATTTTTTAGATCTGATGAATACCCAGCAATATTTAGAAGTGCGTAGAGAAGGAATTATTAATGATGGCTTTGGATCGTTTTTAGAAAACCCAGCTTTTGACTTTGTATGGCCTGATGTAAAATCCTGGGATCAAAATAGACAAACAGATTGGCAAAAAGAATTAATTGGGGGTACGTCATACCGAAATCAATTGCAACTTTCGGTATCGGGAGGAAGTGATCAAACTCAATTTTTAATCAGTAGTGCTTACCAGAATGAAACCACCGTATTTCCAGGAGATTCCAAATACGGAAAGGTAACCGTAAATTCCAATATCAATCATCAGTCAAAGGATAACAGGTTCAAAATAAATCTGTCAACCCTATATTCCCGCGAAACAAATAATTTACCAAGAACAGACCTTGCCAATAGTGCTTATACCTTAGAGCCTAATGCTCCTGCGCTCTACGATGAAAATGGGAATTTAAATTGGGAAAATAATACCTTTGATAATCCATTAGGACTATTACAAGAAGATTACAATGTCAATATTAATACTTTAATTGCTAATACAGGTATCACCTATGAATTGACAACGAACTTAGAGTTTAAAACTAGTCTGGGATTTACTACTTACGATCTTGATTCATACCGAATACTACCCAGCACCGCCAGAAATCCAAGTTTTGGATTTACTCCAGAAAACTACTCCACACTTACCACGAATAGTGGTTCAAGGCAATCCTGGATTGTAGAACCACAATTACAATGGAAACCAAAATGGAATAAATTAGGTTTGAATGTTTTAGTGGGAAGCACTTTTCAAAAGCAACCTTCAACTCAATTGGTACAAAGTGGAAGAGGTTTTCCAAATAATGAATTAATCCGTAACCTCTCTGCTGCAAAAACGCTGCAAGTACTAGAGGATAGTGATAGCGAATATAACTATCAAGCATTTTTTGGTCGGATCAACTTTAATTGGGATGGTAAATACATCGTAAATTTTACAGGGCGTCGCGATGGTTCTTCTCGGTTTGGACCAGGTAAACAGTTTGGTAATTTTGGAGCTGTTGGGTTAGCTTGGCTTTTTTCAGAGGAACTATTGTTAAAAGAAAGTTCATTGTTGAGTTTTGGTAAATTACGGGGGAGTTTCGGCTCTACAGGTAGTGATAACATTGGAGATTACCAGTTTTTAGATACATATAGGGTAACAGGTCTTAACTATAATGGGGTCGGCATCATTGAACCTTCGGGAATTTTTAATCCTTTTTTTGGATGGGAAGTCAATAAAAAATTAGAAGCTGCTCTCGAACTAGGGTTTTTTAAAGATCGATTGCTCTTAAACAGTTCTTGGTATCAAAATAGATCTTCCAACCAGCTAATTGGCATTCCACTAGCGGCTACAACAGGCTTTAGTAGTTTAACAGGAAATTTTGATGCTACAGTAGAGAATACAGGATTTGAATTTGACCTACGTAGCACAAATATTAAAGGCACAAATTTTCAATGGAGTAGTACTTTTAATATTACGTTTCCCGAGAATAGATTAGTACAGTTTCCAGGACTAGAAACGTCAGTTTTTGCAAATCGTTTTGTTATAGGCGAGTCGCTTTCTATTATTAAACTCTTTGAATCTCAAGGCGTAAATTCAGAAACGGGGATCTATGAATTTAAAGATTTTAATGGTGATGGGCTTATCACAGGATTAGAGGATAGAAAATTTATTGAAGATTTCTCTCCTGATTTTTTCGGAGGTCTTGGGAATGTGTTCAGGTATAAGAATATCTCTTTAGATCTATTTTTCCAATTTAAAAAACAAAGAGGTTTTAATAGTTTCGTCACTCAAACAGCCCCTGGCTTTCGTAGAAACGGATCTGTAGATTTGTTAGACAGATGGCAAGAAGTAGGTGACGAGGTAAGCGTCACAAAGGCATCTGCAAGCTTAAATCCTGCAAGTTTTGCATCTAGAGACAATCAAAGGTTTAGTAATGCAGCGGTATCCGATGCTTCCTTTATTCGGCTAAGAAATATTTCATTCTCTTATCATATTCCAAAAACAAATAAGAATGGACTGGATATGAACGTATACCTGCAAGGTCAAAACCTATGGACGATTACGAATTATGATGGGCCCGACCCAGAGCAAACTTCAACACTTATTTTACCTCCTTTACGTCAGATTACCTTAGGCTTACAATTAGGATTTTAACACTAAAATTTACTATTATGAAACATTTAATATATTCAATAATACATCTTCAATATGCCTTAAGAAAGGTTTTTAATCAATGGCAATATGTTGGTTTTGCCCTACTACTATCAGGAGCTTTTTCCTGTTCCGATTTTGTTGAAGTTGATGCGCCAAAAAACACCTTAACTTCAGAAACAGTTTTTGAGGATGCAGCTACTGTAAAATCGGCATTAGCAAACATTTATTTACGAATGCGAGATCAAAGTATGGTTTCAGGGAGAAATGGATTAAGTACAGCTATGGGTATTTATTCGGACGAATTAGACTATTACTTGTTTGATGTGAACAATACGCAATTGTACCAGCATAGTGTATTGGCATCTAATGGACTTTTGACGAACTGGTGGCGTAGTTCCTATACCATTATTTATGCTAGTAATGACATTATTAAAGGAGTTGAAAATTCTAATGCCTTAAGTCCTGATGAAAAAGCGGAGTTTAAGGGACAAGCTTTATTTATTCGAGGCTACATACATAGTTTGTTAGTCGCACTTTACGGAGATATTCCGTACATCACCACCACGAATTATATTGCCAATAATCAGGTTTCACGCATTCCCATAGACAAGGTTTACGAAAACATCATAACTGATGTTAAAGAGGCGGTAAGTCTTTTAAAGAATGACGCCGCTTCTGATGAAAGCGTTATTCCCAATAGAGCTACCGCAAATGCCCTATTAGCCCGAATGTATGTGCAAACAGAAAACTGGGAATTGGCAGAAACAACCGCTAGTAAAGTGATCAGTAATTATTCCCTAGAAACAGATATTAATAAAGTGTTTTTAAAAAATAGCGCCAGTACCTTATGGCAATTTAAACCTAATGGCATTTCGGATAGAAACACTTATGAGGCCAATCAATTTGTAATTCGCTTTATTCCAGGACAAGCTTTTTCGTTAAGTGAAAAGTTATTGAATTCGTTTGAAGTAGGAGATAATAGAAGAATCGCTTGGATTGGTAGCCAAACAAGTTCAGACGGCTTAAACACTTTGTTTTTTGCAAATAAGTATAAGGCTATTTTTAATGTTACTGCCTCATTAGAATATTCGATTCTTTTTAGAGTGGAAGAACAATACTTAATACGTGCTGAGGCTAGAGCTCAATTAGGAAATAGTATAGGAAGTCAAACAGATTTAAATGTCATAAGAAATAGGGCAGGACTAGCAAACACTTCGGCCAGCACTAAAGAGACTTTAATGACAGCAATTCTTAACGAAAGATTTGTAGAATTTTTTACGGAACACGGACATCGATGGTTCGATTTAAAGCGAATGGAGGTAGCTAGAAATGAACTAGCTTCTATAAAAACAAATTGGAAAGATACAGATGTTTTGTTGCCTATTCCCGAAACAGAACTGGAACTTAATCCCAATTTAAAACCTCAAAATGCAGGCTATTAAGAGATAAGTTTAGTAGAACTTATACTAAGACTCTGTCAAGTTAACTAAATATAATAATCGTATGAAATCATATATAATTTTTCTAAGCATGCTATGCTATTTCTATGGATGGACGCATATTTCGAGCCCAGACCTATATTGCTCTAAAACGCCTATCACGATGAGCACAAAGCAAAAACAGCCTTTCTTGAAAACATACCTAGAGGGAGAAAAACTTTTATTGGAAATCTCGAATACCTTATTAAATCAGCAAATGCTTTTTGTACGCCATAATGATGGGCAACGCGTATCCTATAAACATGTTGTTTGGTCTAAATTTAAGGATAGGATTTTTTTAGAAGCTGTTCGAGTAGAGTCTTTAACGGGGATAAAAATTCCAATTCCAAATAATTCAGAGAATAACAGAAGTATTTTGGCAGCATTTTCTATTATTAAAGAAAAGAGTACTTCAAAAACTTTTTTTATAGAAATTTCAGATTTCTTGTTAAGTGATTATGTGGAATGGGAAAGAACTAGCCATCAATCCATTGTCAAGGATTTGTCTTTTATTAAAAAAGTTAAAAATATTTCTAACGAAGTCCTTATACAAACTATTTGGGGAGTATTTAAAGATCAAGCCAGAATAACCATCCCTGTGGATTTTAGTTTTTATCAATTACCTGAGCCCATGTCCCCAAGATTATTTGATTTTCGGATGGGTTTTAGGACAGAAAATCGGGAAGGTTTTTTAAGTAATCAAACAAAGAATAGCATTGCGAGTATAGCCAGATGGCGTTTAGAAAAAAAGTACCCAAATAAAACTTTAAGTGAACCCATAAAACCTATCGTATTCATTTTATCTCCTGAAATTCCTCAAAAATGGTGGCCATATCTGCGAAAAGGAATTCTCGATTGGCTTCCACCTTTCGAAGCTGCGGGTTTTAAAAATGCTATCGTTGTGGAAGATCCTTCGGCGGATAATATAAAGAACACCGAATTTAATAGCGTTACTCATTCCATAGTGCGTTGGGGTAATTTTCGAAATGTAAGGGGTTACGAGGATGGGGGTGGAGCAACCATAAATCAAGTAGTTGATGAACGATCTGGAGAAATTTTGAAATCGGATATTTTAATGAATTCAACCTTACAATTTTTAATGGACGCTTATTTTATTCGATGCGCGGCATCAGACAATCGAGCCCAACAGTATCCTTTTCCTGATGATCTTGTAGGAGAATTATTGCGATCTTTGATAGCTCACGAAGCAGGACATTCCTTTGGTTTAGTGGATGGTCATTATGGGGAATATGCATATCCTTTTGATAAAATGCGTGATCAAAACTGGTTGCATAAAATGGGACATACCCCCAGTATTATGACTTATGCAAGACATAATAATTTGGTACAACCAGAGGACGGTATTTCGCCGTCATTACTAATCCAAAAAGTGGGTCCGACTGACACCTACAGTATTCGTTGGGGATATACTCCATTTGTAAAAACCGATGCCATTAAAAATGAAGAGGCATTTCTAGAGACCATCATTAGAGAACAGGATACTATTCCGTGGTATAGACGAAGTATTGGAATTGGAGAGATTATAGGGCCCGGTGCCACGAACGAGGTGGTGGAAAATGATGACCCTATCAAAAGTGCCGAATTGGCATTGATAAATTTAAAGAAGGTTATGGCGCTAATACCGGAAGTAAATCAAGATAAAAAAGACTATCAAGTAGCCGAACGACTTTATAATAAAGCGCTAGATTTTTGGAATAGCCAAATGCGACAAGTATTGTCATTAATTGGTGGATTTGATATACGTTATAAGATTCCAGCACAAAAAGGTAGAATGTACACGTCCATTCCATTAGATAAACAATATAAGGCCTTAGATTTTTTTCTTCTTCATGCTTTTAATCCTCCAAATTGGTTAGCAAATCCTGAATGGCGACAAGACATTAAGTATTCTACCTATCCAGATAAATTAAATGATTTACAACTCCATCTTCTTTCTGATTTAGTATCACCACTTCGTCTAAAAAGGCTTGAGCATATAGAAGATAATATCGACAACTTGAAGATTTGTAGAAAAGTAATGGCGCAAATACGGTACAGCTTATTCAAAGAATTGAAGGAAAAACAGTGCATGGTGGATAGTTCTAGAAAAGAAATTCAGCAGTTTTATATTGATCGATTGGTATTTGGAATTGAATACAAGGGAGAGCTCAGTTTAGGAGATGTAAAACGTTTCCTCTACAGCCAAAATGCAAAGGGTATTTTCAAAAATGAATTAATGCTGCTAAAAAAAGAAATTTCTAATAAATTTCGTAAAGATAAAAATGATAGTTGTCAAGGACATTTAGGACTTCTTTTACAAGGATTAAAAAGATTAGAGTGATATAATTTTATCAGAAGATTTTGAGTTTTATGGCAAAAGACTACTGTTAGTAAAACTTGATTTATTTGAATTAGTCAAAAAAAGGTGTCCAATTTTGGACACCTTTTTAGGTCTAAAGTGTTCAAGAAATTAATTTCTAATGAACAACTTAACACTCAGGCCTTCATCGGCATAGATGGGAAATTCCCCATACATACATTCAATAGTGCCATTTTCAGGACAATCTGATCCTCCAGGCACTGGTTGAACCCCTAACACAGGATTATTGTAATAAGCAGGAGCGCTTATATTTTCTGTCGTTGTTGCAAACGATAGACCAACTGCTAATAAAATTGCAAAAGCAGGTAACACGGTTTTAAAAAATGTACTTTTCATACTATTATATTTAAAATTATCGACCTACTCTTTTTTACAGGTTTTCGGTCTTCCCCTGATGCTGCGCAGCAATATTTTTAAGATTGAATGCGTTTTTTTCTTTTAAGAAATACTATTCCAATAAAAGCAAGTAAAATAAAAGTTACATTGAAAAGAATATGTTCTTTCCAACTTAATTGAGCAATAATTCCACCACAAGAACAGGGTATTGAATTGCCAAAATTTAGAATAGCCACAATATATAGTGTAAATAATACCATAAATGAAAAGCTACTATATAAAGCTGTAATTAGGTTTTTTGAAAAAAGAAATAAGCCAGCTAGGATGTATTCAGTAAGAGGAATTATCCAAACTAATTGGGGTGAATACTTTGAGACAAAGGGAGACTTGCTTAATTGAATTTGAAATTCTTCATAAATCAGTAGTTTGCTTGTAGCGGCATATATCCATAATACCATAAATAGAAAACTAATTATATTTACGATTATTTGGTAACGGATTTTAGGAGTAGCCATATCTTTTAATTTGATATGGTAAAGTTCTATACTAAAATTTATTTATAAGGGATAAAATTTTGACTGTAAAGGATTTACTTTCTTTTTTGCTTTTTCTAGTGCTATTTATCTTTATTTCTTGATTTTTTTCTCAACACACTTGGCGCATAGCCATAACGTTTTTTAAATGATCGGGAAAAATGTGAAATACTTTTAAAGCCGTTAATGTGTGCAATTGATTTCAGAGATTCGTCACTAAATTGAATCATCATTTGTGCATTCCTAAAGCGTTCATTCATTAAAAATCGATGTACAGTGGTACCATATAATTCTTTGAAGCCATACTTTAATTTAAATTCATTTGTACCTAACAATAAAGCAAATTCCCTAAGGGATGGAAAGTCTGATTTTAAACTTGAAAGTAGAATATCACGACCTTTACGAATTTTGCGTATGTCCTCAAAACTCAATCTTATTTTAGATTTATTTTCAGGTTTTTTATTCAAATTATTTTCTTGTTCAATATATTGCGAAACACTAGTTTTAAGCTCCTTATCAGTTTTTTTTTGGTGATTAGAATGATGAATAATAGTAATGAGAATCTTAGGTATTTTCGCGTCTAATGTATGAAACGAGGAAACGTGAGCAATTTTTGGAATTACTAAATCAGATTTAGTTTTAAATTTGAGTTCTAAAGAAGTTTCAAATAATTTTTTTTGAAGTAAATTGTTCTCCAGAGCCTTCCATGTTTTTTGAGTGGACTGCTCTAAAAAAGATATAAACGGTGTACCAATAACATCACTCGTAAGTATTGATAGGATATTGCATGCTTGCTGATTCACCATTTCAATAGTTCCGTTTTTATCTATGATAAAACTCATTTGAACTAAATCTAAAATGGGGTTATTGGTATTAGAAAATCCCTGATGGTAATACGAGGCTTGTATTTCCTCAGCTAGCATATTTAAGGAAATACTTATAGCTTCTAAATTATCATTTTTTGCAAATCTTTCCAAACGATAAAAAAAATTACCAGAGGCCATTTCGAGCAACATGGCTTTTATATCTTTTACCCTTTCTTTTTTACGTATACTCACTTTAAGTGCTTTAAATGTTGCCATTTGAGCAATAACTATACTCACATAAATCGATGAAGGAAAATTAAGGCCTCTTCTGAATTTTTAAACGATTTAGTGGGAATAGGAGGATTACTCGTTCGAATATAAAACTCCCACATGATTTCCGAAACAGGAGCGTCTACAATAACCGCTAATGCTTTGATTAGCGTTGAACCTTCAATGGCTAAATAAGATCTTGCCGCTTTGTTAATTTCCTTAATTCCCCTTATATCGCATAGAATAGCAAATGATTGACCTTCTTGCAATATCAAGCGATCTTTTACAATTTGAACTGCTGCAATCAAATCGATACTTACTCCTTGGTGATATATAACATGTAGTATATCATCATAGAATCTGTAGGATGTATAATCATTCTCAAAAAAATTTCGCATAATAAAGAAAACTGGTAATTTTTCTAAAACTACAAAATTATCAAGAAAAAAAATGAATTTTATGTATTTGAGTATTGTATTACAGGGGTTTACATTATCTATTAAGGATTAAAACTTGACTTTAAGGGATTTTAAAATTTACTGATTGTATAAATTCTTACAAATGATGTTAAATTATATGACTAAAATATAAGAATCATGGCAAAAATTAAACACAACAACTTTTTAGACACCGTTAACGAAGTTTTCACAGATGCAGAAAACGAAGGTATTTTGCATTTATATGCGGACGGAGAATCTTTCAATGGACAAATAATAGAAGTGAAAAATAGGAAATTATTCCATTTTGGAACTACAGGATATTTAGGTTTAGAGCAAGATCAAAGATTAAAAGTAGCAGCAATAGATGCTATCCTGAAGTATGGAACACAATTTCCTTTATCTAAGACTTATATTTCTAATCCACTTTATCGTGAGCTAGAAGAAAAAGTTACTGAAATGTATGAAAATCCCATTATCATAACCAAAAATAGCACTTTAGGGCATATGGGTGTAATTCCTAGTGCGGTAAATGATCAAGATGCTATCATATTAGATCATCAGGTGCATTGGAGCGTACAAAGTGCGGCTAAAGTACTAAAGAACAGAAGTGTGCCAATTGATATGATTCGACATAATGAATTAAATATGTTAGAAGATAAAATTAAAGCAAAATTGAATAAACATAAAAGAATTTGGTACATGGCAGATGGTATTTATTCTATGTTTGGAGATTATGCCCCTATTAAGGACTTGAAAGCTCTTTGTTTAAAATATCCTCAATTGCATCTTTATATCGATGATGTTCATGGCATGAGTTGGGTTGGAAAAAATGGTACAGGATATGCCTTGAGTGAACTTCAAGAACTTCCTGAGAACGTATTACTATTTGGGACTCTCAGCAAAACCTTTGGTGCAAGTGGTGCAGTTTTAGCATGTTCAAATAAGAAAATGTATCATAAGATTAAAAAATTTGGAGGACCATTAACATTTTCAGCACAATTAGAGCCAGCCTCCGTTGCGGCGGCAATTGCGTCGGCGACAATTCATCTAACTCCAGAAATTTATGAGCTTCAAAATGATTTGAAAGAAAGAATTCTTTATTTTAAGACCTTATTGGAAAATACAAATTTACCATTAGTGGATAAAAATAATTCTCCTGTATTTTATATCGGCACTGGAATGCCAAAAACGGGCTATAATTTTGTCAAACGCCTTATGAAAGAAGGATTTTTTATAAACTTGGGTTTATTTCCTGCGGTACCCGTTAAAAATACTGGAGTACGTATTACCATTTCTAGACATAATCAAAAAGAAGAAATTAAAGGTCTGGTAGCCGCTATGGAATATCATTTTCCGAAAGCACTAGAAGAAACTATGACCAATTCTTCTCGTGTCTTTCAAGCCTTCAATCTAGAATTTAAACAGCCTTTAAATATAAAACCGCAAAAACTTATAACTGTAGAAATTAAAGAAACTATTGATGAAATTGATAAGGATCTTTGGAATAGTTGCTTCCAAAATTTTGGAGTTTTTGATTGGGAGGGACTTAAGTTTCAAGAAAAAGTTTTTCAAAATAATATGTTAATTGAGCATAATTGGATCTACAGGTATGTGATCATTTACGATGCGCATAGACAACCTATTTTAGCCACCTACCTCACCATTGGGTTGTGGAAAGATGACATGTTATCAAAAGAAAGTGCTTCAAAAACTATTGAGGAAAAAAGAAAATCCTATCCCTATTATCTTACATCAACAGTCCTCAGTTTGGGTTCATTATTTACAGAAGGGAATCATTTATTTGTGGATGATAAGCATCCTTTAAGAAAAGAAGGTTTAGAGGCTTTTGTCCTCCAATTGGAACAATTTGAGCATGAGTTTAAGTCTAAAATGACCGTTCTACGTGACTTTAAAAAGGTTGAGCCTTCTTACTCGTACTTTCAAGGTCAAGGATTTGTGAGAATACAAATGCCCAATGCATGCACCATCAACTTAGAAGAAAAGGAGTCAATCGAACAATATATTTCGAAACTATCTAAAAGAAATAGACAACATGTTAGAAAAGAAATTCTCGCGATAGAACCTTTCTTAAGAATCAAAGTATCAAAAAAAGTTACTCAATCTCAATTGCAACAGATAGGAGTACTTTTTTTAAATGTACATCGTAATAATTTGGGTTTAAATACTTTTCCATTTCCCAATAAGCTTTTTGTTCAAATGAATGAGCATCCTCAGTGGGAATTCATTTTGATTAGTTCAGCGCAAGCTCCAGAAGTACTGATTGGTGTTATGTGTTGCTATAGCAATGGTCACCATACCTACGTTCCGGCATTCGTGGGTATGGATTATGACCATCTGACTGAATTTCACACCTATAGACAATTGTTGTTCCAGACCATCAAAAGAGCAATACAACTCAACTTTAAAAAAATTGATTTGGGAATGACGGCGTCATTTGAAAAAAGAAAACTAGGGGCAACGGTAGAAGAGAGGTTTGCCTACATTCAAACTGGGGATAATTATACTTTGGAGCTATTAGATATTTTAGAATAGTAACGGGTTACATTAATTGGGTAGGCACTAAGTGAAATTTGATCAATTGATATTAGATTTTGAGACCAAGTTAAAAACTTTGGAAGCTGGTCATGAACATATTCTTTTCAAGGCTGAAAAGGGTATTGCCCAAAGTGAAAAATCTATAAAAAGACTAAGGATTAGAGTTTTAGAAAAAGGTTTCTTTTCACAAGCAGAAGAGATTTTATTTTTCAAACATATAAAACCTCAATTTTTTAGCAAACTTATTTACTACGTAAAACTTTATAATATAGAAAGTAAAAGACCTAAAAGTGACGCCAAATATCAAATTAAATATCTTAATCACCAGATACATAAACTTCAGGTTTATTTCAATGAAAATTTAGACTTTTATTATTATTATCGTCGCGGAGCTACTACATTAGATGAATTGTATTTTATTCGAGGAAAATCTAATCTGCGTACACCTACGCAATCATTTCATTTTTTCGCAGATGATGAATTTTCAACCTTTCAGGATTCGTCGGTATCTACTATTATAGCTTTTGATATGTTGATTGACTACTTACAGCAAGAAATTGAAAAACTAGAAAATCAAGAAAAAAAAACTAAATCAGGAACTATTAAAAAAACTCCAAAGGTATTCTGGACAGGAAATAAAACCGAGTTAATTGAATTGATATATGCATTACAAAGTAGTGGAAATATCAATAGTGGAACCGCTGATATTAAAGAAATGGCTAATTTATTCGAACAAATTTTCCAATTAGATCTAGGAAATTACTACCATACTTTTGCGGAAATACGAGCGCGTAAATCGAGTAAAACAAAGTTTTTAGATCGATTAAAGGAAGTTCTCAATCACCGTTTTCATCAACTAGATGAATAATCCATAGATGAACCCAACTTGGGGTTTTATAAATAGGTGATTTTTAACCAACTTCAACATAAAATTTAATAGAATTCGTCTTTGTTTGGTGTCTTAAAAGCAGTTTTTAATGCTAAACTTTAACAAAAATAAATTATCCGCCTTGGGGTCGTCTATGGATATTAGCTCAAAAATGTTTTCCAATTTTGTCTAACGAAAGTCAAATCAAAGCAAAGTCGTCTTTTGTTTAAAATCTAAACCTTGTACGGCTTTGTTTTTTAAATTAAAAATTTATGGCAACATCTATTATTACCACAGACGATCTCCGGGAATTCAAATTAGAATTATTGGGGGATATTCAGAAATTACTACATGCTCAGAGCGGTCAAGTACCAAAAAAATGGCTTAAATCCCACGAAGTCAGAGAATATTTAAGTATTTCTCCTGGAACTTTACAGAATTTGAGAATTAATGGAACACTACCTTATACCAAAATAGGGGGAGTACTTTATTACGATTACCGGGATATAACAAAAGCTTTAGAAGAAAATCGAGTTCATCATAAATTTTAGTTTTTTTTATGGAATCTGTTAATTATATAAAACATCTAAATGCTGTTTTTTTACTTTTTTCTAAGGATAAACGCTTGAACCCTTCCCATATATGTTTATATATGGGACTATTCCAATTATGGAACACTTATCATTTTTCCGCTAATTTTTATATCAATCGTGATGAAGTGATGCAACTAGCTAAAATAGGTTCGAAGACAACGTATCATCGTTGCATTAAAGAACTTCATCATTGGAGTTATTTGGTGTATCTTCCTTCACATAATCCTTTCCATGGTAGTAAAATTAAAATGTTCAATTTTGGGACAAGTACTGAACAAGTAGTGAACTCATGTCATACCAATATGGAGACAAGCACAGGACAAGTGCTGGTATCTATAGACAAACATAATAAAATAATAAAAAGAACTATAAATGAGAATAAACTTGACCAGCCGAAAAATGAAAAAGAAGTTAGTGATTTTTTCTTAAAAGAAAATTGGACAGCATTAGAGGCAAAAAAATTTTATAATCACTATGAAGGCATTGGTTGGCGAGTAGGAGGGAAATCTAAAATTGTTAATTGGAAAGCAACCGCCCGAAATTGGGTATTGAAGGCTAGTGAAATAAAAAAAGATAAAATAACATTTGTAAAACAAAAGAAAGCTGATAATTTGATGGTTGATATTCACAAGAAATATAATGAACCGCTATGAATCTTCATCAGCCAAATATCATCATTGAAGGAGATTCCCACTATACCTTAGGAACATTAAGAGGGAATAAAGTATTCTATGATTTCGATAAAATGCTCATCTACCTCAATGTAAAAGGGAAATTGCTTTTTGGTAAAAACTTTAGAATTTTTGAAGAAGATCATCCATTACTCTACAAGCTCTGCAATTATTTTATCAAAGAAGAATACAATTGTAGAAAATTTAATATTGATGTTCGTAAGGGACTTTTACTATCTGGTCCTGTGGGTTGTGGTAAAACAAGTTTAATGAAACTGTTGCGGCATCTTGTGCCTCACCAAAGACCTTACGAGGTTATTCCAGCTAGAAATATCACATTTGGATTTAATAATGTAGGGTTTAAAATCATAGAAGCCTATGGGGATAAAAAATTTTATTGCTTTGATGATTTGGGTATAGAACCTACAGGAAAATATTTTGGAAAGGACTGTAATGTGTTGGGCGAAATATTACTTTCTCGCCACGATTTATTTTTAAATCATAATATCTTAACTCATGCCACCACCAATTTAAATGCTCAAGAACTTGAAGCACGATATGGAAGTAGAGTACGAAGCCGCATGAGAGAATTGTTCAATTTGATAGCTTTTGATGAGCATACAGGCGATAAGAGAAAATGATCAAAATTCGACAAATATTTAATAGTATGCCAAAACTTAACTTTAAAATTTAATTAAATTGATTACCGTCGAAACGATCTATATACCAAAATCAATTCTGATATAAATTGTACTATAATCGCTTTTAAACTTTTCGTTAATTCTAAAAATAGGTCTTTCATAATGTTATTTTTTTTGAATAAATCTGAAAATAGTTAAGGCCACAAATTTTAAATTTGAGGTATGATATAAATAATTATTTTCATCAAGGTTACTTAAAAATCCTAATTCCAATAAAACTGAAGGGAAAAAATCGATTGTTTCCCGTAGCACCTGAAAATTAGCAAACTTAACACCTCTACTTTTAAAGCCTAGTTCTTTATTTAGAGTTGCTTGCAATTGAAAAGCAAACCAAGTGGCGTCATTAGTATATTTAAAAACATGATTAGCCACATAAACTTCAATACCTCTAGCATTCGGACTATCGGAATGATTGCAATGTAACGACACAAATAGATCAGCTTTTAGTGCTTTCGCTAACTTTGTTCTATCCGATAACGAAATAAGTGTGTCACTATATCTCGTTAAGTAAATATCCAATGGCGTTTTAGATTGTTTGTTTATGCTCAAAATTTCCAAAGCAATATCGAGTACAATATCTTTTTCTTGGATGTTATTTATCCCGACGGCACCGGAATCTTTTCCACCATGCCCAACATCAATTACAATTCGTTTTTGAGCACCTATTTCTTGTCCCGAAATGATACACATTTTGAAGAGTAAAATCACAAAACTGACGTTTTTGAGCACTTTTTTTATTTTCAATTTTTGGGTTATTAACAATTTCCCTTCAAAAATTCATAGCATTTGATGCCAAATAATAGGAATTAAATTCAATTGATATCAAAGATTATGTTATTCACAAAATATTGATTTTCAGTTATTTATATACAAATATATGTAAATTTAGAACAACGAAAATCAATTAAAAATTAAAACTTTTTTATCATGAAAAAATCTAGCTATTTAGCAACATTCCTATTCTTACTCTCAACATCACTTTTTGCTCAAATTGGTGGAATTGAAGATTCCGTTCAGGATGTTTCGGATACCATTCGGAACGTTTTTCCTATCATTTTGGGCGTTATCTTCCTTGTCGGTTTCCTATTTAATGCAGGACATTTCTTTGGGGAAAACGCTGACCTTAAAAAAGGAATTACCCGCGTGCTTGTCTTTGTTTTAATCGCAGGTGCGGTTGTCGGCATATTTACTTATTTAATCTCAATCGTTGTTTAATGAAGCCCTCGTCGAGGGCTTCAGTTTCAAAGCTTTATGAAAAAATTTGAACCCTATAAAAATATAAGGAAAAAGGCAGTCATTTTTGGGCTACCCATTTCCTTGTTTGCCCTTATGATGATGTCAGTATTGGCGTCGCTAATGGTCATCATTTTCTCTTTCAGTTTTGGGATAATTATAGGTTTCGCCATTTTCAACGCTGCTTTATATATCGCGCTCACTAGAATTAGCAATAATCCACAACTGTTTCAGATGTCAAAAGTGTTTCCAACAATTATCAGTAATAAACAAAACTCTGGCTTCGATTATGAACAAGATTAACCTTTCCGCATATCAACCCATAGCAGATATTCAAGACAATATCGTCTTTGCCAATAATGGCAATGTGGTTTTGTGCTATAAAGGGAATCTGCCAGAAATCTATTCCCTATCAGAAAATGATTTTGAGGATATGCACGGTGCTTGGTTTCAAGCCCTAAAATCATTACCAGTTGGGACTGTTGTTCATAAGCAAGATATCTACCTGAAGAAAACCTATACTTCTGAACAATTACCAAATAGCACCTTTTTAGAAAAAGCTACTTACGAGCATTTCAAAGGTCGAGGACACATAGAACATAAGTGTTACCTGTTCTTCACTTTGACAAAGAACAAGACACTCAATAACTCAAAATATGTGAATCCGTTCCGCAACCTTTCAAAAGGAATCGTACAGGAACTGGATGATAACGTACAACGGTTCGTTAACTCGGTAAGCGATTCGGTTTCCTTTATCAATAACAGTCGTAGAATGGAATTCCTTCCGATTGATGCAAAGGAAATTCAACATTTAACAAAGGGCTATTTTAATGGCTTCAACGAAGGTTTTGATACTGATATCATACTAGATAAAAAAAGCGTCACTATTGGCGAAAACCATTTTGATGCCCTTGCGATCAATAGCGAACTGTGCTTTGGCGAAAGTGTGCAGAGTAGCAAGACCAACGAGAAATTCACTTCTGACGATTTTGTATTTCATCAAGGGTTTATTGATGGCTTAGGGCTTACGCTTAACGAAAATCATATTGTCAATCAAATTTTGTATCTGGATGACAAACAGAAGTGGCGCAAGCTGCTCGATAAGAAAATTGAGGAACTCAACAAGAGTTCCAACTTTGGTTCGCAGAATAAAGTAGTCCTCGGCAAAATTCAGCATATTCTGGACCAAATCAATGCGGATGATAATGCACGGATAATTCGTGGTCATTTAAACATTGTTTACTGGGCTCGGGAAGCCCGAGAGCTAGATAGAATTACTGCAAAGATTAAGACCGAGTTTAAGGAATTGGATATCATTCCGTATTACCCTAGAGGCGAAGAACGAAAGAATTATATACTGAACAGTTACTGCTGCTTCTCTTCCAATTTCTCGAATTACGATTTATACGTAACTGATTTAAAGCATGCACTTTGCTTGTTTATCAATAACACCAATTACAAATCGGATGCTACCGGCATCATCTTTAATGACCGTGAACATAATATTCCAGTTTTAAAAGATGTTTGGGACGAAAAAAAGAAAAGAATAAAAGCACGAAATTTTGCCATTTTCGCGCCAACGGGCGAAGGGAAATCCTTTTTGGCGAATAACATTCTACGCCAATATTTTGAAATCGGTGTTCGTTTGGTCATCATTGATTTGGGTGGTTCTTACACCAAATTCGCAAAGCTCTATCCTGAACAATACACCGTACTGCGATACGAAAGCGGAAAGAACTTAGGTATTAATCCATTTTATATCAGTGCTATAAAGGACCTGACACCGGAACGTTTGGAAGATTTATCGGTATTTCTCTTTGAACTGTTTGCTTCGGATTTAAAAGTGACCAAGGCACAATCGGTTTCCGTAAAAAAAATATTACGTCACTATTATGATAGCTTATCAGAGCATCATTCTCTCGAAGGCTTTTACAACTTTATAGAAAAGAATCAAGAGAAACTTCTTGATGACCTAAAAATCCATCCAGACTATTTTAATATTACAAGTTTTTTGCACGTAATGTCAGAGTATGTCGGCGATGGTCTATACAGTTTTCTGTTTGAAGTTAGCGAAGATCAAACCTATAAAATCGAAGACAAACGTTTGATCGTTTTTGAGTTGGATGAAGTTAAGGATAACAAGGAAATTCTGTCCGTAATGCTGAAGCTGATAAAATCGGCTATCCAAAGAACCATATGGAAGAACCGTGCTGAAAAAGGTATTATACTTTTTGATGAATTTGCCAAACAACTCAAGTTCGATAACGTGCTGGAAAGCGTAGAATTTTACTATCAAGCTATCCGTAAACAAAATGGTGCGATTGGGATTATACTTCAATCCATAAATCAACTTCCCAATAATTCAACATCAGCCAGCATACTAGAAAATACGCAGGTCATTTATAGCCTGAACAATGAAAAAGGCTATGATGAATTAGTCAAAAGACTCAATCTTTCTAGTCACGATTTAAACCAATTAAAATCCATCAAAAACAATCTTTCTGGACCACGAAAGTACACCGAAATGTTCATCAAGATTGGTAAGGAAAGTAACATTTTCCGTCTTGAAGTTCCGAAGGAAGTGTATGCAGCATACCTAACCGACGGACAAGAAAACGATGCCATAATGGCTCTATATGAAAAGACCAATGATATGGAATTGGCTATAAAAGAATTCACCTCTAAAACATAATAGTATGAACACAAAAATCAAAACAATTTTATTGGGGCTATTTTTTACAGTTACCCTTTTATCGCCTAGCGGTGCTACCGCCCAGGGAATGCCTACGTATGACAACACCAATTTTATTAGTTTAATAAAACAATTGGTAGAATCCGGTAAACAGACTGCACAAATGATTAAGTCTGTAAAATTATTAAAAGATGCCAAGGAAAGTATCGAAAAGGTCAATAATGTAGTTCTACAGTTAAAGGCGGTTAAAGAAATTGGAAAGAATAATCAACGACTTATTCAGGTTCTCCAAAATGATTTAAGTGACATTCTTAATAGTCCTTATATCAAACCTGATGAAGTGTCAAGAGTTTCTGCTTCATTTACCTCTATCGTAGAAAATTCTTTAGATACCATGGATTTTATTGATCAAATTTTATCCAGCGATTATCTTAAAATGACCGATGCAGAACGCGCGGAAATTCTAAAAGAAAAAGAGCTGGAATCAAACGAAATGGTGGCGAATATTACGATTAAAACAAAGCGTTACAAGGATATTATTTCTTTTCGAAAAATGCAGGATAAAATCAATAATCGCGAAACCAATTACTAAACAATGACCGCTACTATTCTTTTAGGGATTGGACTGGAATACATCGATACGGTATTCCAAACCATACAGAACAGCAGTTTCTCGCAATACACTATTGCAGGAATGAAAACGCTTGCGGTTTTGTTCTTTATGGTCAACATTCTTATAAAGTATAATGAGGGTGTGGCAGACAGGTATGGATATACATGGGGATTAAGTCCAGGAGAATTAGCAAAGAACTTTGTGGTTGTGCTTTTAGTTATTTTTTCAACCCAAGTTTTAGGATTTTTTGATGGTATTTTAGTCTCTATTGAATCGCAGTATCGCAATACAGCGCCAGCCTTATTGCCATTACAGCTTCAAGATTTACCCTTGGAAGAAGAGGTTAGTTTAGTGGGTGCTGCAAGTGCTGCCATGAACTTACTTTACGAGGCTCTAGTGACACCGCTTTATGGTTTTAAAATATTTGCTTTTATTTTTAGTACGGTATTGTGGATTTTAGACTTATTTATTTATCCGCTATTCCTAGCAGAACGCTATTTTTTATTGGGGATTATGCAAGCCTTTTTTCCA
Source organism: Cellulophaga sp. (assembly GCA_030731855.1). Taxonomy (GTDB): domain Bacteria; phylum Bacteroidota; class Bacteroidia; order Flavobacteriales; family Flavobacteriaceae; genus Cellulophaga. Next base: position 22,200 of record JANQTG010000031.1, read on the forward strand.
TTGGTCATAAGTCTCGCGGTTTTTGAAAAATTCCGTTCGCTTGCCTATACCTTTTTTAAATTATATGCTGCGGTGTATATGTTGGTACCAGCCTTCTTTTTGGTCAACGTATTTGTAAACGCACTCTATACTGAAATCAATACGAACTTCTGGACAAGCCTTTTTGGGACAGATGTAGGGCAAGGCTTTTTTGCACCTGTGGTTCAGCTTGGGTCAGTAGGTTTCATTGTTTTTCTAAAATTCAAACTATACAAACGCGCCACATCGTTTACGCTCAGATTATTTACTGCCTAAGACAGATTAAAGATAGAACTATGAAAACACCCTATAAAAACATCTATGCCGTCCTAAAATTGAACCGATTTATAGTAATAGCAGTTATTGTTTGCGCTTTACTATCCAGTACCTTTTCGGTTTGGATGGCGTTCAATACCAATCAAAAAGCACTTAATAGCGCCTTTGCTATTAATACGGATGGTAGTATTATTCCGCTGAAGCTTGTTACCCAAAAAGAAAATTTTAGGGTTGAAGCTTTGGCACATTTAGACCTGTTCCACAACTACTTTTATAATATTGATGCCAGCAATTATGAACGCAATCTAGAAAAGGCGCTTTGGCTCGGCAATAGTTCCGTGGATAACCTATACCGACAAAAAAAAGCGGATGGTGTCTACAACCGGTTGCTACAATATTCTTTGGTTGAAAAAGTAGTGAGTATCGATTCCGAAATATCTGAAAACAAGGGCTCGTATAGCTTTACTACCACTACTATTTTTGAAATCAATAGAGGGACTATTATTGATAGATATGAACTTATTTCTACGGGAAACCTGTTAATGGTTGACCGTAATTTCCCAAATAATCCCCACGGATTGTTAATTACCGATTACTTCGAGAACACTTTAAAAAAACTTACAGATGAAGATAGAAAAAAATAAAATCGTATTTGCAGCGGTAATAGTTGTGATTTTCATATTCCTAATTTCCTATTCTATGATGGTTATGGGCGATGATGAAAGCGAAAATGATAATCTAGAACAGACCTTGATACCCGATTTGAACGAAAATCAAAAAGAGTATGATTCTAAACTCGATGCCATCAACGATTTGAAGGAAGCAAGGGAAACCAATGCGCCAAGTATTTATGATGAAAAGCTAATTGACTCCTTAGGGTTCTATGACCCTGATCTTCCAGAACGTGAAAAAGAACGCATTGTAGATAGTATTTATAAGGCTGGTAAGATTCAATACTCTGAAAAGAAGTATCAGAACTTTGGGCAAAAGAAAGTTGCTCAAAATAATACCCGTCAAATTGATTCTACGGAACTAAAACGAGAACAAAAGATTGAAGCTAAAGAATTAGGACTAGAACATCAACTTTTCTTTGCGGCTTCGCCGAAACCTATTGATTTTTCTACGTTAGGCAATACGGATGAAACTATTTATGTGGTTGTGGATGGCGACCAAATCGTAACTGCAAATACTAGATTAAGAATGCGGCTTACGAAATCCGCAACTGTTAACGGTAAGCTTATGCCAAAGAATACGCCTGTTTTTGGGTTTATCAGTTTTCAGCCCAATCGTGCGCTTATTGAAATTGAAAATATCAAGCATCATCCAACAAAGCTCAAAGCTTTTGACTTGCAAGATGGAAGCGAGGGTATTTATGTCGAGAATAACTTTAGAGCGGAAGCAACAAGGGAAGTATTGGATGATGTCATTGGCGATATCAATATCCCAACCGTTCCACAAGTTGGCGGACTTACACAAGTATTTCGGCGTTCCAACCGAAGGGTAAAAGTAACCGTCCTGAACAATTACAGATTAATCCTAAAAGCCGATAATCGGCAATAATAAAAAGATACTATTATGAAAACTTATATGATAATTATGATGGTTTTTTGTGCAACCCATATTATGGCGCAACAGTCGCTCGACACTATTTACGCAAACGATACCAAAAATGTAGCCCTGTTTTTCCCAGAACCCATACGACAGGGCATAACGGGTTCGGATAATTTTGTCTTTACCTACAATCGTGAAAAAGAACAGTATTTCGGATTACTTCAGGCGAAGCCTGGGAAAGAAAGTAATCTACTGGTAGTCAATAGAAATGGCGCAATTTTTTCGTATATTGTTAGCTATAAAAAGCAGCTGTCAAAGCTCAATTATTTCATTCCATTATCAAATAGTATTGGTAATGAAAAACCATTAGTAACCGATTCGATTCAGGTTGTAACTTCTGAAAACAAAATAGATAACAGAACCTACTATTATCAAAAATTCTGCTCCTATCTTCTTAACAGAAACCAAGGTATCGGTCGGATGAAGAAGCGATCGCAAGGCATTGGTTTGACTGTTGAAAATATTGTTTTTGATAAAGAAGAACTCTACTTCGTTGTCCGGATTGAGAATAATTCTACGATGGATTACGATTTGAATTTCTTGAACCTTTCCATCGCGACGCGACAAAAAGGGAAAAGGAAATCTTTACAAAGTTTGTATCAAGAACCTATTTACAAGCAGCATCTGCCTTTAAAAATTATAGAAGGCAAAATGGTGCGGTTTGTTTATGTAATGCCCAAATTTTCATTATCAGATGACCGTAGGGCAATTTTGGAATTGAACGAGAAGGATGGCGAACGCAATATAAAACTGAATATATCGCATAGATATATCAATAA